>JAFXMB010000066.1 GCA_017530735.1 Bacteroidaceae bacterium
GGTCATCCGCATCTGCTTGTTGAGATTGGAGTTGAATCCACTCTGGACCGCACACTCCAACTCATCAACCGACACCATACATTCCAGTGTGCATCGGACTGTATTAATGACCTTTACGAGCGCGGAATTGATACCGGAGCACATCTGATCCTAGGCCTGCCAGGCGAGACAGAGCAGGACTGGATGACTCACGCCGACCGCATATCGGCCCTGCCCATCAAGACTCTAAAACTACATCAGCTACAGGTGGTAAAAGGCACCGCGTTGGCACAAATGTATGAGCAGGACCACACAAGCATAAAACTGTTTGAAACTCCGCAGGAATACGCCGCAGTAGTATCGGCCTTCATTAAGAGAGCGCGCCGGGACCTCTTCTATGACCGCTTTGTCTCCGAGACGCCCAAATCCCTACTGATAGCCCCCGCCTGGGGCATCAAACCCCAATTTTTTAATCAGATGGTGAAAAACTCCGCAAAGGGGTCGTTTAACAATGCGTCACGTATGATGCTACAAAAATAGAACAAAAGGGGGCTACTACCCCCAATTGTACTGTTTTTCAGGCCTTGCTGAACTTTTCCTTCTTGCGCTTGCAGCGAGGGCAGCGCCAGGTGTCCGGCAGGTCTTCAAACCTGGTTCCTGGAGGTATTCCCTGTTTGGGATCCCCTACTTCAGGGTCGTAAACATACCTGCACGGGCATACCATCTTATCCATAGACTGAATTGTTTTGGGTTAATAGAAACTGCAATCAGAATCTGATAGTCTCTGCAAGCTCCATCATCTTGAAGAAATCTGCCTTGGCGTCCTTGAGATAATACATCACGCCATTCTCACCATTCTCGCCAAGGGCGGGCTTAAGCACTGGCATCTTGTCAACCAGAGCCTTGCCTACTTCCGGACGGTTATCCTCAACGAGTTTACACTCTATGCGCAGTGTCTGACCCTTGAAGGCACAGATTTCGGCCTTCTGGTTTTCGGCTATCTGACGGGTGGCATTGGTCTTGCCGAATGCCATGATGTAGATTTTCTCCTCAAAGAACAGCATTGCGCCGTATGGGCGTACACGCGGCTGGTCTCCATCTACCGTTGCCAGATAAAATGTTCCTGCATTCTCCAGGAAATCATACACTTTCTTTATTCCTTCCATAATAGTATAGTTGATGTTGAAATTACATCATTGCTGTCAGGAAATTCTCATATCCCAGCTTCTCAATATAGTTAAGGTATTGGCACTCCCAGGCCATGTGGTCCTTCTCACCGTCTATCCATTTAAGAATCAGTTTCTTGGTGGGATAGTCATCATTGAATGCCTCGGCCAGTTCGCTCAACTCCTTAACGGCATTCGGCTGATAGTCTGTCTCTATCTGCTTTTTGGGGTCATCGTAGAACGGGAATTCCTGAGTCTTCATGGCCTCCTGCAGGTCTGCGGGCTTGCAGCCAAGTTCTACAAGGCGCTGGAGTACCTCCTCGGCCTCATCCCACTCCTCTTCGGCTTCCTCCTTCCACTTGTCTGCCAGCTTGTTCCAGCCCTGCAGACGGCAGTAGGCCGAGAATGCAAAATGCTGCTTACTGTTACCAAACCATACAGCGCCAAGCTGGGCAAAACTCTTCAATGCTTCTTCTTTAGTCATAATCAAGTTATTTGTTAAGTGAATATCAAACGTATATTTATATTTTTTTGCAAAAGTAATCCAGCCATATCTTTGTTGCCATATCCCAAAGGGTCAAAAATTTGTTCCAAACGAAACAAGTCAATATCTTTGCACTATATGTACAGTCTTAAGGAAGCTTGGATAAAGATAAGCGGGACTGTTCCGTTTGATGGATGGAACGGCAGGATGTACTGTGTACAGACTGATGCGGCCTTAACTTTCAGGACCAACATGACACAGGGGTTCTTATTGGCCTATACATTTACACTGGTACTTGAAGGCCAGCTCACCATCAATTACAACGGAAGGGAAATAACACTGAATCAAGACACTCTCTACATATATTCCCCCGGCATGCAGGTCACAATCCTTTCCGCTTCGGAAAACTATCGGGGCATCTGTCTATTGGTGGATGAGCATCAGGCACTGGACACAGACACTGTCAGGAATATGATCCGGATTGCATATCTCCCGGTTATACGTCTGAGTGAGCCGGTAATAGCCATCCCTAAGGATTTGGCCGTAAGACTGGCCAACAGGATGGAAGAATTCATCTACTATCTCAAGTCCGACAACGGCAACAAAGAGATTATCATGCAGCATCTCTATGCACTGTTCCTGCTTGACCTGCAAAGCGCCTTAAATCCGACCGCCCCCACTGAAAGCCTTCATAAACGTACCGAGGAAATATTCATAGGCTTTATACGCATGTTGCCACAAAACTTTGTCCGGCACCATGACATAGGCTTTTATGCCGGTCTGCTCAATGTATCCACCACCTACCTATCACGTGTAGTCCGGCAGATTTCGGGCCGTACGGTCATTGATTATGTGAACCAATATCTGATTATTGAAGCAACATTTCTCTTAAGGACATCAAAACTAAGTATTGCCGAAATCTCTGACCGCCTGAATTTTTCTGACCAGGCTGCTTTCAGCAGGTTTTTCTACCGCCTCAGGGGGGTATCGCCCAAACAATACAGACGGCAGTGACGCAAAGGGGTCGTTTAACAATGCGTCAGAACCTTGCGCAGGCCGATGGTGCAGGATATGAGCAGCAGGTAGAAAAGCAGCAGGTACAGCGGGAATATCCACATGCCGAGCCATTGGCCTATCAGACCGCAGAACACGGGGGTTATCATCATGGACAGACTGGCTACAGCCATCTGGGTGCCTATGACTGCGGGCGAATTCTCCTCACCAAAGTTCTGCGGCGTCAGGTAATTGAAATTGGGGAACAGCGGACCGTTGCCAAGGCCAATCAGGAACAGGGATATGGTTGCCATGAGAGTGGTTGGCGCCAGCAGAAGTGATATGAGCGCTATGCCCAGAATTGTCATACCGATGCCTATTATACGCCATTCACCAAGCTTACCGGCAAACACCCCCGACAGGAAACGGCCTACTGCTATACCTACAAAATAGAACATGATGGTGGAGGCGGCCCGGTCCGGGGCAAGTCCCTTGTTCTCTACCAGAAAGGTACTGCCCCACCCGCCGGCGGTCATCTCTATCGCTACCGATGCCAGAAACATACACCACATCAGCTTGACACCCGGTATGGCGGCCACCTGCTTTAATGACAGCTCGTTTATACTCTCCTCATGAACCGTTTGACCAGTATCATCGGGCGATTCCTGCCGGCGTTCCAGCTGCAGCGACTTGCGCCACAGGGGCATGGATATCAGTACTGTCAGCGTTATGGCAGCCTGTATGTAGAATGCAATACGATAACCGCCGCGCCAGCCCAAGGGTGAGTTTATCATTACTGACAACACATAGGGGCTCACGGTTATGCCAATACCGTAGAAACAGTGCAGAAAACTCATCTGGGACGATGAGTAGTGTAAGGCCACATAGTTGTTAAGCGCAGTGTCTATGCTGCCCGCACCAAGCCCCAACGGAATAGCGCAGAGGCACAGATAGACAAAGTTTCCGGTATATGATATGCCCAGTATGGCAACTGCCGTAAGGGCCGTGCTATAGAGCGTCACGCGGCTGGTCCCCAAACGGTTGATCAGACGGGCGCTCATGATGCTGGACAGTGCCGTGCAAGAAGATATTATCACTGTAACAAAACTGCCGAATGACAGCGGCAATCCATATTCGCTATATATGGCCGGCCACGCTGTCCCAAACAGCGAATCCGGGATGCCAAGCCCTATAAAGGCTATATAAATAACTATGAGCAGTAGTATTGTTACCATATTGCTGCAAAGTTAAGAAAATTTACACAAGGCCGATTTTCGCCGCAAAGGGGTCGTTTCTTTCAGTCGCTTCGCTTGGTAAAAGCGTCCCTTTGGGCCGAGCGCGTTTTGCGTCAAAAGTCGGCCATAAAATGTGTTTTATGTATAGGCGAAAGATTGAATGACGCCTTATACTCAGCAAAGGATTTCTTTCAGGCTTTGTTGAACTTCTCCTTGGGTTGTTTGCAGCGCGGGCAGCGCCAATCGTCGGGCAGCTGGTCAAACGGTACGCCGTCGTGCTCGGCCGGATCATAGACGTAGCCGCAGACGGAGCATACATATTTGCCCGATGCCTCCACGCTGCCGAAATCCACCTCTGCCAATATGGTCTCTACGGGATTGTCCAGGTCCATTATGCGATCTGCCTCCAGATTCTCATAGCCCTGGGGCGTGTGGGTGGAGAGATATACCGTGGGGTTATGGCGGATAAACTCGCGTATGCGGTCCAAGGTCTCGCGGGCAGCAGGCAGGTCATCATACACAACAGAGAGCTTGTTCTCATACAGGGCCTCATCCACGTATGTGATATCGCCGTGTATCATATAGAACTTGCCCGCATTCTCCACAATCACAATGCTGTTGCCGTTGGTATGACCCTTGGCCTTGATAAGGTAGATGCCGTCAGCAATCTTCTGGCTGTCCGGGAAGTTCTTGTACGCTCCGTCCGTGAAATATACCGGGACCAGATTGGGAATACCCTGAAGTTCTGCGGCCGATGTCTCATCGGCATTGACAAATATCTTAGCGTTGGGGAATGAGCGAAGCTCGCCCGAATGGTCGGAATGCTTATGCGTAAGCAGGATCTTGGTCACCTGCTCCGGCTTGTATCCCAAAGCCTTGAAGGCATCCATGTAACTGCATATATCTACTCCAGTAAAGGCAAGTGATTTGGCATCGGGCACCTCCATAGGCGTTCCTGCGGGGAGTCCGGTATCAACCAGTATCACCTCGGTGCCTGTATCTATAAGGTAATTCTGCAAACTGCCGCGATAACGGATATTGATGTCATAATTCTGCGGGCCATCCTCGCCGCCAAAAGCAAACGGCTGGCTGTAGAACCCATCTTTACGGAACTTTACTGCTTTAATCTTCATAGTCCTCATTAATTGGTTTTGATTAATAAAATAGTAAAGATAGACGTTTTCCGGGATTTATGCAATAGTAGACTCCAGCTTCATTATCCTGACAGGCCGGGAGTCACTGTGACGCAAAGGGGTCGTTTCACTTTGCGTCGTTTTTAATGCGGTGGGCAACCTCATCGGGATGATCTACCAGCAACTGGCCGTGATTCATTCCCTTGAACACCTCAACATGGGCCGATGGGCACAACCTGAGCAGATGCTCCGCCTGCGGTTTGGCCACGAATGACTCTTTGGTGCCGTACCAGAAGTGGATATCGGCCCCGTAAATTGCCTCCAGTTTATTGGTATAGACCGATTTGTAACCATCCAGAACGGATCGCCTACCGCCAAACGGAAATACCTTGCGGCACTCGTCAAGCAGCACGTCAAAATAGTGTGAATGGAACAAAAAACGCCAGAATCCGGTCCAGTGATAGCAGGTCCACACGTTAAAGCTCTGGTAATAGCGTAGCGGCCCCTCCAGCCAACAGGGTAGCGGCAGCAGCGGTGCAGCATCAAGTATTGCATGGTCTATCACCACCTCGTTACGCTCAAGCACACGTGACAGTATCTTTCCGCCCAGCGACAGGCCGTAAACGCAATCAACCCTACCCCCACACTGCGAGCGGATGAAATCAATCACGCGCCCGGCCTGCCCGTCAACAGAATCAAACCGCGTGCATCGGCCCAGAGTAAATCCGTCCACCTGGAAAACATAAATCAGGAACTCCTCCTTTAGCAATTCTATCAAAGGAAAGAATATCTGGTACGATACCCCCAGCCCAGGCAACAGCAAAAGAGTCGGCTTGCCTTGGGTCCCGGCCACGTACCAGCCATCATCTGTAAAAGGTTCCTGATTCATCTCCACAACATTATTGTTCTAATCAACAAAGTTACATATAAGACTCAAAACTATTTGGATTGGTTTATCTTTTTCGTAAGTTTGTATCTGAAACAAAGGCAATATGAGTCATGACATTCTTCAATCAATTCCACAAGGAGGCTACGGAGCGCAAGATGCGGAAAATAGCCGAATCGCAAAAATCGCCGATGAACTCGAAAGACTTTGCCGAATACATGAAGCACAATCTGGAACTGGCAAACCGGATGTAATACCTTTAGAATCTGAACAGAGCACATTAATACGTAAGTTTCATTATCCTGACGGGACGGGATTCGCTGTGGTAAAGTTTGCTCAGGATGTTGGTGCGGCCGGTATCGCGGAACCCGCATTTCTCCATAACGCGGCCCGATGCGGGATTATCCACAAAGTAATCGGCCCAGATATTATTGAAACCTCTGCAGCGGAAACAGTAGTCAATCATAGCGCGCAGAGCCTCGGTGCAAAGTCCTTTGTTCCAGTACGGCTTGCCAATCCAATAACCCACCTCAACGTCCTGCTCACCTATCTCTATATTGCTCTCGCCATGCGGATAATACCCTATACACCCTATCACGTGGCCGGTCTCCTTAAGCTCCAGCGCCCAAGTATGCCCGTTTGAAAAGATATTCTTAATCACCATCAAGCTGTCATCAACCGTCTTATGCGGAGGCCAGCCGGCACGCTCGCCAATATCAGGGTCCGATGCACATAAGAACAGATCCTCTGCATCAGCCTCAGTCCAAGCCCTGAACCTTAATCTCTCTGTCTCAAAATTCTCCATCTCAAATTATTTGTGCCAAAGATACAAAAACAGTACAATTGGGGTCAGGCCCCAATTGTATCAGCAAAGAATTTCTTTCAGCCCTTTCTGGTATTTGCGGGAGACGGGCAGTGACTCCTCTCCCACCTTGACGGTGTCCTGGCTGTACGATTCCACGTGGTTGCAGTTGACCAGGAAGGCCCGATGAATACGTACAAACGGGTATCCCATGACCGATTCCCACTGGGTGATTCCGGTCTTGTTGCGCAGTTTGCGGCCATCGGTGGTATGGATATAGACCTCGGTGTCACAGGACTCAATATAAAGCATCTGGCTGGGAAGAAGCGATACCCGCTTCCGGTCCGAGCAGAACGTGATGGGGTCATTCATCTCATGGTTGTCCTTGTTAAGCCATCTGGTTATAAATGAACCTCCTATCGCCAGAGCAGATACAATAACTGTTATTACCAACGGATGCATCAAGCCCACGGAATTACGTGGGAACCATAAAGGATTATGTATATTTACGCCATTGATATTCTGGAATCCCGGACTAAGGATAAAACTATAAGAGGCAACCAGGATCAGATATTCCATAATCAGGATAGCCAGACATATATAAATAACGTTACGTATGCCCTCGCCTCTTTTCTTGAACGATACGCTTGGCAACATGTTCTTGGCGGCAACAGCTCCGGGTACGAACATCAGACCCATAAATAAGGCACGAAGGAACCGGGTATCGGACGCAAACATTATTATCAGTGCAACTAAAAGCACGGATAAAACCCAGTAAGCAATGGTGATGGTTGTTTTCATAAACAGTCAACGTTTGAAATTCTGTGGACGAAGTTAGTGAATCATCTTTCAATCCTACAATAAAACAGCAGTCAAATCCCCCTCAAAAAGGATTTGGATACAAACAGTAGGATTTGACATGACGGCACGTTACTGACAGGGGGATACAACACGCAAAAAAAAATAAAGGCAGAATCAAACATCATATCTTTGCACAGAACAAAACTAAATCCGCAAAAATATGGAAGATGAATTAATGGAAATCATTGAAGAAGCCCCCAGTGCCCTTGAGGTATTTTTTACACGGACACTGCCCACGATGCCACCTATTTCAATGTGTCTTATAACACTTATGCTGTTATTTGTGTTTCTGTGCGCCTGGAAGGCTCCCAGATGGATCAAGCCTGTAGGCTCGATTGCATTGGCAATTGCCCTTATTACCATCACCTGGCCATTCCTGAGCACTTTCCGTGAGGATACTCTTGTTGATTACAGAATTGCTCCTATGGTATACTATGACGGAATAATCAGGTTTACGCTGCTCCTTATTAACGGAGTATTGGTATTCATCATTTCACGCATCGTATACCTTATTCAGAAGTCACGCAACTGATTGTCTAACCGCACAAAAAATGACATTATGAAAGAATTTATTATAGGCACCACACAGTATCTGTTTTCATCGTGCCCCACATTTGATATAACGGTTTACGTCATTATGCTACTGGGCACATTCGCAGCCGCATGGAAAGCTCCGGGTTGGATAAGGACCATCGGAAAGATTGCATTAATGTTATGCATATTCTGTTTCCTGCATAATGCGTATGTCTTTATTCAGGACATCAGCATAAAAAACCCCACCATTATGATGTCAGGCAGCAGCCGCGAGTTCAGTGATCTTTTAAGGACAAATCCCGATATCTACAAACTGATAAATCATGATTTCAGACCGTTGATGATGGAAGATATGGCAGGTGCCGTCGCGTCAGTCTGCCTTGGAGGTTTCACCTACCTCATCAACAGCATCACCTGCATCATCCGCCTTCCCCGCCTCTAAAAAAAGTACCATTGGGGACGGTTCTGTTTGGTACTGTTTTGCGCAAAACAGTACCAAACAGAACCGCATTCTATGGTAAACTCCAAACGATAA
>JAFXMB010000067.1 GCA_017530735.1 Bacteroidaceae bacterium
AGTTATGAGGGTGCCGTTCAGATGGTTGACGAGGTGGTCAAGGAGTTTGGCCGTATAGATATACTGGTTAACAATGCAGGTATCACACGTGACGGCCTGATGATGCGCATGAACGAGCAGCAGTGGGATGAGGTGATTGATACCAATCTGAAATCGGCCTTCAACTTTATCAAGGCCTGCTCTGCACAGATGATGCGTCAGCGCAGCGGTAACATACTGTGTGTATCATCAGTGGTAGGTCTTCACGGAAACGCCGGTCAGACCAACTATTCTGCATCAAAGGCAGGTCTTGTAGGTCTTACCAAGTCTGTTGCCAAGGAATTCGCATCACGCGGCATCCGTGCCAACGTGATTGCTCCGGGTTTTGTGCTGACTGAGATGACCACAGGCAAGATTCCCGAGGAGAAACTGGCCGAGTGGTGCAAGTCAATTCCCCTGCAGCGCGGTGCTCAGGTAGAGGAGATTGCCAAGGCTGCTTTGTTCCTGGTGTCCGATGACAGTTCATACATCACCGGTCAGGTTCTGCAGGTGGACGGCGGAATGAGCATGTAATGGAGGTACTTTACGAGGATAACCATATCATTATTGTCTCCAAGCGGGCTGGCGAGATAGTTCAGGGTGACAAGACCGGCGACGTTCCGTTGTCGGAAACGGTTGCCGCATACCTTAAGGAGAAATACTCCAAGCCCGGCAATGTTTTTGTTGGTGTGCCGCACCGTCTGGACCGCCCCGTAAGCGGAATAGTGGTGCTGGCCAAAACCAGCAAGGCCCTGTCACGTCTGAATGAGATGTTCCGCGTTGGCAGTGTCGATAAGCGTTATCTGGCTATTGTAAAAAACAGACCCAAGAACCCAGAGGGTAGGCTTGAGAACTGGCTGGTACGCAATGAGAAACAGAACCGTTCATACGCATATGACAAGGAGGTGCCCGGCAGCAAGCAGGCCATCCTTAATTACAGACTGGTGGCAAGTTCAGTCAATTATCATCTTCTGGAGATTGAACTGCTGACGGGACGTCATCATCAGATACGCTGTCAGTTGGCCAAGATGGGCTGTCCCATCAAGGGTGACCTCAAGTACGGGGCCGAGCGCTCAAATCCGGACGGCAGCATATCACTGCACGCATATCACGTGACGTTTGAGCATCCCGTATCACATGAGATGATAGATGTCAAGGCTCCTCTGCCCGATGATACTCTGTGGCAGAGTTTTACTATTCAATGACGTAAGCCCTGATGATCTTTACATCGGGCTCGGGGCGTCCGTTCTTTCCGGTGGCGTGCATCAGCGATATTGCTTCGACCACATCCATTCCTTCAGATACTTCACCGAATACGGTATAGAGTCCGTCCAGGTTGGGGGCTCCGCCTACCTCACCATACTCCTTTATCTGCTCCTTTGAGTAGGTGAACTCCTTACGGGTCTTCATGATGGCATCGGCCTGATCGTTGAGTTGCTGGTTGAGTTTGCTGATCTTTTTCTTTTCACCGTATTTCTGCCAAGTCAGGATATCCTTGGCGTGGGGCTGTGTGATGGAGTCCTTTACAGCCTGACGGTAACGCTTGTTGATGATCTTTTCCTGGGCGGGCAGGGTGTTGGTCTTAACCTTGCTGCCGGTGATTATGTAGAACTGCTGGCTTGTGGAGTAGTTGAACTGCTTGGTGCTGGCCTGTCCTACGGCTCCGCGCTTGTGGTAGAATTTCCAGGGGTTTACCTCGGATGCGATGGTATCATCCTTTACGTCTATTCCTATCTCCTGACCGGGCTTGGCGTTCTTGGAGTTTACGTCACCGCTCTGGATCTTATAGTTTCTCTGAATTCCAAAGAAAAGCTGGCCGTCATAGAATCCTTTGCGTGCCAGACGTACCATGTTGTGGCGGTGAAGGGGAGTCTCGCGGTAGAGTTTGAGGGTGAAGTTGCCCTTTGTGGTCTCAAAACGCACGTACTGGTCGGCGTCCAGGATGATGGTGTCGGCATCAACCTCCTCAGCCGGAGCGGCAGTGCCGTTATTCTTGCAGTTTGTGGCAAAAAGCAGTGCCAATACCAAAGGAATTCCAATCAGATATCTTTTCATAATTCAAAGTGATTTCTTGAGTGCGAATATAGTGGTTTTTTAAGCCAAAGCCAACGCCAACGCCAAAGTAAAGTATTACCTTTGCGAATTAAAACGGAATAATAATCAAAAAACAGATATTTATGAAACCTGCACTCGTTGTTCTGGCAGCCGGTATGGGCAGCCGTTACGGTGGACTCAAGCAGTTGGATGCTCTGGGCCCCAGTGGTGAGACCATTATGGATTACTCAGTGTTTGATGCCATCCGCGCCGGATTCGGCAAGGTGGTGTTCATTATCCGCAAGGACTTTGAGGATGATTTCCGCCGTCTGGTGCTCAAGAAGTATGAGGGCCATGTTCAGACCGAGGTTGTGTTCCAGAGCATCAATGACCTGCCCGAGGGTTTCAAATGCCCCGAGGACCGCACCAAGCCCTGGGGTACCAACCACGCAGTGCTGATGGCAAAGGACGTGATCAACGAGCCTTTCTGCGTAATCAATGCCGATGACTTTTACGGACGTGACTGCTTTGCCGTTATGGGCAAGTTCCTGAGCAGTCTGCCTGAAGGTTCAAAGAATGTTTACTCAATGGTAGGATTCCGCGTAGCCAACACCCTTAGCGAGAACGGTAAGGTATCACGCGGTGTATGTGAGGTCAACGCACAGCGTCATCTTACTACCGTTGTGGAGCGCACCGAGATACTGCGTCGTGAGAACGGCGTATGCTACAAGGACGGTGAAGAGTGGGTACGCATTGAGGACAACACTCCCGTATCGATGAACGTATGGGGATTCACCCCTGACTATATGAAGTACTCCGAGGATTTCTTCAAGGGATGGCTCAAGGCCAACATCAACGTTCCCAAGTCAGAGTATTTCATCCCGCTCATGGTGAATGAGCTGATCAATAACGGAACTGCAACCGTTGAGGTTCTTGACACAACCGCCAAGTGGTTCGGCGTAACATACGCAGAGGACCGCCAGGGTGTTGTAGACAAGATTGCTGAACTTGTAAAGGAGGGCGTCTATCCCGCCAAGCTGTTTGCATAAGTGTTTTCGGTAGAGAATCTTAAGGTTGAGTTCGGGGCCCGCCCCCTGTTCCATGATGTCAGCTACGTGGTAGGTGACAAGGACCGTATTGCCCTGGTGGGTAAGAACGGTGCGGGCAAATCGACCATGCTTAAGATCATTGCCGGACTGCAGCAACCCACATCGGGCACGGTTTCCATACCCAAGGAGATGACCATAGGTTATCTGCCTCAGGTAATGAAACTGGCCGATACACGCACCGTAAGACAGGAGGCCGAGACCGCCTTTGAGGATATCCATAAACTCAAGGCCGAGGTTGAGCGCCTGAACAACCAGATGGTGGAGCGTACGGATTATGAGAGTGAGGAGTATCACGCTCTTATAGACCGATTCACCCGCGAGAGCGAGCGCTACCAGATGATGGGTGGCGGTAACTACCAGGCTGAACTTGAGCAGGCCCTGCTGGGTCTGGGATTCCGCCGCGATGATTTTGACCGCCCCACAAGCGAGTTCAGCGGCGGCTGGCGCATGCGCATAGAGTTGGCCAAGATACTGTTGCGTCACCCCGATGTGCTGTTGCTGGACGAGCCTACCAACCATCTGGACATTGAGAGCATACAGTGGCTTGAGGAGTTCCTGGCCAAACGCTGCAACGCAGTATTGCTGGTGAGCCATGACCGCGCTTTCATAAACAACGTTACCAACCGCACCATTGAGATTTCGTGCGGCGTGATATATGACTACAAGGTCAAGTACAACGAGTTCGTGGAGTTGCGCAAGGAGCGCCGTGAGCAGCAGTTGCGCGCCTATGAGAACCAGCAGAAGGAGATTGCCGATGCCAAGGAGTTCATAGAGCGTTTCCGCTACAAACCCACCAAGGCCGTACAGGTTCAGAGCCGCATCAAGATGCTGGAGAAGATTGTTCCCATTGAGGTTGATGAGGTGGACAACAAGACCATGCGTCTTAAGTTCCCACCCGCAATCCGCAGCGGCAACTATCCAGTAATCTGTGAGGGCGTGGCCAAGAGTTACGGCGACCATACGGTTTTCAGCGGTGTTGACCTTACCATCAAGCGCGGTGAGAAGGTTGCCTTTGTAGGCCGGAACGGTGAGGGAAAGACCACGCTGGTAAAGTGCATCATGGGCGAGATTCCGTTTGACGGTACGCTTACCATAGGCCATAACATACAGATAGGCTACTATGCCCAGAATCAGGCACAGTTGCTGGATGATGAGGTTACCGTTCACGATACGATAGACGATGTGGCTACCGGTCCTATCCGTACCCGCATAAACGATATCCTGGGCGCATTCATGTTTGGCGGTGAGGCCGGTCAGAAGAAAGTAAAGGTGCTTTCCGGAGGAGAGCGCTCACGTCTGGCAATGATACGTCTGCTGCTTACACCAAATAACCTGCTTATACTTGACGAGCCTACCAACCATCTGGATATGGCATCAAAGGATGTGCTCAAGGAGGCTATTCAGGCCTTTGACGGCACGGTGATTGTGGTAAGCCACGACCGTGAGTTCCTGGACGGACTGGTAAGCAAGGTCTACGAGTTTGCCGACGGTAAGGTACGTGAGCATCTGGGCGGCATCTATGACTTCCTGCAGAAGAAAAACCTGGACAACCTGGCCGATATAGGCCGTATGAAGGGAGCGCCCGCAGCGCAGGCTACGCAGGATCGGGCATCGGCCGGAAAGGAGGATTACGAGGCTAAGAAAGAGCAGGAACGCCGCAAGCGCAAGGTCCAGAAAAAGATTGATGACTGCGAGAAGGAGGTGGAGCGCATCACCAAGGAGATAAAGGACCTTGAGGAGTGGCTGGCTACCCCGGGCGGCGCTCAGAATCCCGCCATGTTTGAGGCTTACGGTAAACTCAAGGATGACCTGGCCAAGGCCGAGGAACGCTGGGAGGAGGCCATGATGGAAGGAGAAAGTATTTAAAGACTACATATTAAAAGAGTTATGAAAAAAGTAACGTTAATCACAATTGCATTTGCAGGAATGGCTATGATTTCTTGTAACAATTCCAAGCAGGGTATAGGTATCAAGATGGAGAATCTTGACAAGACCGCAGTACCCGGTGATGATTTTTTCCAGTTTGCAGACGGTGGTTGGAATGCCGCACATCCTCTTACTGACGAGTATGCACGTTTTGGCAGTTTTGACCAGCTGGCCGAGGATAACCGCGAGCAGCTTAAGGGTCTGATTGATGAGATCGTGGCTGCTGACAATGAGCCCGGCACAAACGCACAGAAGATTGCCGATCTCTATAAGCTGGTGCTTGACACCGCACGCCGTGAGACTGAGGGTCTTGCTCCCATGAAGCCCTGGATTGAGAAGATTGAGGCTGTAAAGGACCGCAAGGAGATATTCCCGCTCATGACTGAGTTGGATGTAAACGGTCTGGTAGGCAACTATTTCGGTCTGGGTATCGGTGCCGATATGATGGACAGCAAGTCTAACCTTGTAAGCATAGGTCAGGGCGGTCTTTCACTCGGTGAGAAAGAGTACTACCTGGATACAGATGAGGCTACCACTGCTATCCGTGAGGCTTTCAAGAAGCACGTTGTACGTATGTTCACTCTCTGCGGCTTTGACGAGAAGACCGCTCAGAAGAAGATGGAGGATGTTATGCTGATTGAGACCCGCATCGCTGAGAAGTCTTACAGCAATGTTCAGATGCGTGATCCGGCTGCCAACTATCACAAGATGCCGTTTGAGCAGCTCAAGAAGGATTTCAAGGGTATTGACTGGCAGGCATATTTTGATGCACTGGGTCTTTACGACTGCGACTTTGTTGACGTAGGTCAGCCCGAGCCTATCCATGAGGTTGAGGCTATCCTGGCACAGGTTCCCGTTGAGGCTCACAAGGCATATATGGAGTGGCAGCTCATTGATCATGCCGCCTCTATGCTGACAAAGGAACTGGATGATGCCAACTTTGATTTCTACGGCCGAATCCTGAGCGGACGTCAGGAGCAGCAGCCCTGGTGGAAGCGTGCCACATCAACAGTAAGCGGTGCACTGGGTGAGGCCATCGGCCAGCTCTATGTTGAGAAGTACTTCCCCGCAGAGGCAAAGGAGCGTATGGTTACTCTGGTAAAGAACCTGCAGATTGCCCTGGGTCAGCGTATTGACGATCAGGATTGGATGAGCGATGAGACCAAGGCCCGCGCTCATGAGAAACTGGATGCCTTCTATGTAAAGATTGGTTATCCTGACAAGTGGAAGGATTATTCAAAACTTAGCATAGATCCCGCCAAGAGCCTGTTTGACAACCAGATTGCCATGACTCATTTCTTCTGGCAGGATAACGTGGAGCGCAAGTACAAGAAGCCGGTTGACAACACCGAGTGGTTCATGACCCCGCAGACTGTAAACGCTTATTACAATCCTACCACCAATGAGATCTGTTTCCCCGCAGGTATCCTTCAGTATCCGTTCTTTGACATGAGTGCCGATGATGCTTTCAACTACGGTGCCATCGGTGTGGTTATCGGCCATGAGATGACTCACGGATTCGATGACCAGGGCCGTCAGTTTGACAAGGAGGGTAACTTCACTGACTGGTGGGCTCCCGGTGATGCTGACAAGTTCAAGGAGCATGTTCAGGTTATCGTTGACCACTTTGACGGTATCAAGGTTCTGCCTGACCTGAATGCCAACGGTTCACTCACACTGGGTGAAAACATTGCTGACCACGGCGGTCTGATGGTTGCTTATCAGGCATTCAAGAACGCTACCAAGGATGCTCCCTTGAAGACTGTGAACGGTTACACTCCCGAGCAGCGCTTCTTCATGGCATACGCTGGTGTCTGGGCCGGCAATATCCGTGACGAGCAGATCCGCAACCAGACCAAGAGTGATCCCCATGCACTGGGTCGCTGGCGTGTAAACGGTACACTGCCTCACATTGACGCCTGGTACGAGGCATTCGGTGTAACTCCCGACAATGCACTCTATCTGGCACCTGAAAAGAGAGCACGTATCTGGTAAATGATTAAAGGAGCAGGGATTAGAGAGGACTATCTGGACCGGAGCATGAGCCCCGGCCAGGATTTTTACCGCTTCAGTTGCGGAGGATGGCTTGACGCCAATCCTCTTCCTGATGACTTTCCCTGTTACGGTACATACGATGAGCTTGCTGAACTTAACCGTAAGCAGCTCAAGGAACTTATAGACGGCATCACTGCAAGGGATAATGCTCCCGGCAGTGATGCCGCCCGTATTGCTGACCTCTACAATCTGGTCATGGACTCTGATCGCCGTGACCGTGAGGGAATAGGGCCGATGAAACCGTACGTGGAGCGTATCCGCGCCATCAGCAGCCGTGAGCAGCTGCTCAGCGCTATGCTGGAACTGGATCCCTATGGCGTGACGGGTTACTTTGACGTGGGTATCGGACCTGACCTTAAGGACAGCAAGACAAATATTGTGGGTCTGAGTCAGGGTGGTCTTACCCTTGGTGACAAGGAGTACTACACTGACCGGGACTTGCAGACCATCAACATCCGCAAGGCGTTTAAAAAGCATATGGTGCGTATGATGGTGCTGGCCGGTTACAGCCGGTGGGAGGCATTCAAAAACATGCGGACCATCTGGCGTATTGAGAAACGCCTGGCACGTGCCTCACGCAACAATGTGCAACTGCG
The DNA here is from genome assembly GCA_017530735.1 of Bacteroidaceae bacterium. Classification (GTDB taxonomy): domain Bacteria; phylum Bacteroidota; class Bacteroidia; order Bacteroidales; family Bacteroidaceae; genus Colenecus. The sequence continues at coordinate 7,739 of JAFXMB010000067.1, forward strand.
CGATCCTGCCACCAACTACCACAAGTGGTCAATAGACGAACTCTATACCCAGCTGCCCGGCCTGGACTGGAAACCTTTCTTCAGCAAACTGGGTCTGGACGGAGTGGAGTGGGTCGATGTAGGTCAGCCCGAGGCTATCCGCGAGGCTATCCGCGTATTCAATGAGGAGTCTCTTGAGGACCAGAAGATCCTTATGGAGTGGCAGATGCTTGACTCCAACGGTACACGCCTGGGCAAGAAGTTCGATGATGCCGACTTTGCTTTCTACGGACGCACCCTGAGCGGTCAGAAGGAGCCCAAACCCATGTGGAAGCGGGCTACATCGGCCGTAAACGGAACTCTGGGTGACGCCATGGGACGCCTTTATGTTGAGAAGTATTTCTCAGCCGGCGCCAAGGAACGTATGATTGATATGTTCCAGCGTCTGAAACGGGCGCTTGCACGCCGAATCGAGGCGCAGGAGTGGATGAGTGACGAGAGCCGCAGTCTGGCGCTTGAGAAACTGGATGCCTTCAAGTTCAAGATAGGTTATCCTGATAAGTGGCGTGATTACTCCAAGATGGAGATTGACCCCGCCAAGACCCTTTTTGAGAACAGCGCCTCAATAAGCCGTTTCTTCTGGAACGACATGGTGGAGCGCAAGTTCAAAAAACCGGTCGATCAGACTGAGTGGTACATGAACCCGCAGGAGATAAACGCCTATTATGACGTATCAATCAACGAGATCTGTTTCCCCGCCGGAATACTGCAGTACCCCTTCTTCAGCATGGAGGCCGATGACGCCTTCAACTACGGGGCCATCGGCACTATCATGGGTCATGAGATGACTCACGGATTTGATGACGAGGGCCGTCAGTTTGACAAGGAGGGCAATATGCGTAACTGGTGGAGCATAACCGATACGCGCCGTTTCAACCGCCGCGTCAAGGTTTTGGCGGATTGGTTCGGGAACATGGAGGTGCTGCCCGGCATCAAGGCCAACGGCAAACTCACCCTGGGTGAGAATATTGCCGATCACGGCGGTCTGACAGTGGCCCTTGAGGCATTCCGTGAGGTGTGCGATGATGAGGTCAAACTGGGCTTTACTCCGCTGCAGCGCTTCTTTATAGCATATGCCTGCACGTGGGCCGAGAACTGCCGCGACGAGATGATACTGCAGCAGACCAAGAGTGACGAACACTCCCTGAGCCGTCTGCGTGTAAACGGCGCGCTGCCCCATATTGACGAGTGGTACAGCGCTTTTGGTATAACGGAAGAGGATTCTATGTATATTGCACCCCAAAACAGGGTACGTATCTGGTAAATGAAAGAGGGTAGGACCATAGAACTGCTGGCTCCGGCCAAGAATCTGGAGTGCGGCATTGAGGCCATAAAGCATGGAGCCGATGCCGTGTACATAGGTGCCGGAAGGTTCGGTGCCCGTCAGGCTGCCGGCAACCCGGTGGATGACATAGCACAACTTACCCGTTTTGCACATTTCTACGGTGCCAAGGTCTACGTGACCGTAAACACCATACTAAAGGACTCCGAGTTGGCCGATGCCGAGAAACTCATATGGCAACTCTACGAGGCCGGAGCCGATGCCCTGCTTGTGCAGGATATGGCGGTTCTAAGGATGAAACTGCCACCCATTGCGCTGCATGCCAGCACACAGTGCGATGTACGTTCAGCCGATAAGGTGCGTTTTCTGGCCGGCTGCGGTTTTACCCGCGTGGTGCTGGCCCGTGAGCTTTCGCTCGCTGAAATAACAGAAATTCATAAGGCATGCCCCGATGTGGAACTGGAGTGCTTTGTACACGGAGCGCTCTGTGTCAGTTACAGCGGACAGTGCTATGCCTCACAATACTGCTTTGGACGCAGCGCCAACCGCGGCGAATGCGCCCAGTTCTGCCGTCTCAAATTTGACCTGGTTGACTCTGACGGCAACACCCTGATTGCGGGTAAGCATCTGCTGTCGCTCCGTGATATGAACCGTATGGCATATCTGGAGGAACTCATGGATGCGGGTGTCTGCTCGTTCAAGATTGAGGGCCGACTCAAGGACGTGCAATATGTCAAGAACGTGACTGCCGCATACAGCCAGGCTGTAGAGAAGGTCCTGGTACGCAGAAGGGAGTTTGTCAGAGCGTCATCGGGCCTTAGTGTTCCGCATTTTACGCCCGATGTGAACCGCAGTTTCAACCGCGGATTCACTGACTATTTCCTGCACGGCCGCACTGATGACATCTACTCATTCGGTACGCCCAAGTCAATAGGCGAGAAGATGGGTCCCGTCAAGGAGGTGGGCCGCGGCTGGATCAAGGTGTCCGGTTTCAAGGCGTTCCATAACGGTGACGGATTATGTTTCTTCAACAGGGCCGGCGAGCTTGAGGGATACCGCGTGAACCGCGTGGAAGGCAACCGTGTATTCCTGTTCCTGGAAGGGGCCGATATGCCGTCAATAACTGCCGGAACGGAACTCTACCGCAACTATGACATTGAGTTTGAGAAGGTACTGTCCAAGGAATCGGCCACCAGAAAGATTGGGGTGGATATCCTGTTTGAGGAGATACCTTCCGGATATCAGGTGACTGTGACCGATGAGGACGGGCTGTCTGCTACGGCATCGGTCGAATGGAAGAAAGAGGATGCCCGCACTCCGCAGCAGGAGAATATACGCACCCAGTTGGGTAAGATGGGTAATACCGGATTTGAGGTGCAGAATGTGGAGGTAAGGCTTGAGGGTGAGCGTTTTATCCCGTCGTCATTGCTGTCCGATCTGCGCCGTCAGGTTACCGCCGGACTCGAGCGGGTGCGTCTGGATTCTTATGTGCGTCCCGGAGTGGGGGCATCGGCCAATCCAAAGTATCCTATTGAAAAGCTTACATATTTGGGTAACGTGATGAATGCCCAGGCCCGTACATTCTATCAGGATCATGGGGTAACGGGCATTGATGATGCTTTTGAAAAGACTCAGCCCGACAGTGCAACGGTAATGTACTGCCGCCACTGCATCAAAAGCGCTATGGGACTTTGCACTAAGAACCCAAGACGGGATATGAAAGTGCAAGAACCGCTCTGGCTGGTATCACAGGACGGACGGCGTTTCCGTCTGCATTTTGACTGCTCAAAGTGTCAGATGGAGATAATGTATTGAAAAAAGACTTACCTTTGCTAACAAGTAAACTCGATTAACCTTATTATTAAACTGAATATTTATGAAAAGAATTGGAAAGTTTATGATGATTGCCGCAATGGCAATGGTTTCTTACAGTGCATCAGCAGAACTTGAGCCCCAGTGGTCAAAAGGTACTATGATGGTTAATGCTGCCATCGGTGTTCAGCCCTTTGGCGGAACAGTTTCTCTTGACTATGTCCTTGTTGATGAGTGGTGGAAGGGTCATTTCACCGTTGGAGGTGAGTTTGATTTCAGTGTACCTTACAAGCACGAAACAGCTATCGGTATTACTCCCCGTGCTACATACGGTCTTAATATTACTCCCGAGTTTGAGGTTCATGTAACAGCCGAGACCGGTTTCGGTATTCGCTCATGGCAGTATTGGAACGGTGAGAGAGATGTAAAGACCACAGACTCATTCATTCTTTGGGGTGGCTTTGCAGGTTGCCGCTACTTCTTTACAGAGAATCTGGCTGTATTGGCAGAGATTGGCGGTGAGAACTGGTTCCCCGCACTTCGTGCCGGTATTACCTATAAGTTCTGATAACTGATATTAATCAGATAGAAGGGGCGGAAATTCCGTCCCTTTTTTTATCTTCGCACTGTTATGAGAAAATTTGCCTTTGTTTTGCTGCTGACCTTGGCAACAGTTGCCGGTCAAGCCCAGAGTACCGTAATCAAAGTGTCAATGGATAATGCCATCCAGACCAATGGAGGATATTGGGAGGGATGGGGCACCAGTCTGTGCTGGTGGGCCAACCGCGTGGGCTACAACGAGACGCTTACGCAGAAATCGGCCGACCTGTTCTTTGACGCCCAGAAAGGATTGGGTCTTAACATAATGCGCTATAACGTGGGCGGAGGCGATGACCCCACGCACCACCACATAACCCGCACCGACAGCGATGTGCCGGGTTGGATGTACATAGACGCCAATGGCGAGCGCAAGTATGACTATACTGCCGATGCCCGCCAACTCAATGTGGTCAAGGCTGCCATGAAAGCAGCCGGCCAGGATGCCTATCTGGAGATATTCAGCAACTCGCCCCCTTACTTCATGACCAACAGCGGTTGCTCAACCGGAAACTTCAAGGCCGAGGAGAACAACATAAAGGACGATGAGTATGATGACTTTGCCGAGTATATGGCTCACGTAGCCAACTACATGACCCGTGAGATGAAACTCAAGGTCAAGAGCGTATCGCCCATGAACGAGCCCAACACCAACTACTGGCCAGCCATGAACTACAAGCAGGAGGGTTGCCACATCGATGCAGGTGAGGCACAGTCCAAGTTGCTGGTACTGACCAAGGAGGCGCTGGGACGCTACGGTCTTAATGACATTGTCCTGACCACCAGCGATGAGACCAATCCCGGCAAGCAGATAGAGGAGATAAAGACCTTAACCCCCGATGCCCGCGCCGCCATAAACCGCATAAGCGTGCACACCTACGGCGTTAACAGTATCCGCGAGATGGGCCAGTTGGCTAAGGATGAGAAGATAAATCTCTGGATGAGTGAGGTGGACGGCAACGGAACCGCCGGTCAGAACGCCGGTGAGATGGCTGCCGGACTGTGGCTTGCCGAGAAGATAATCAACGATATCGAGGCTCTGGAGCCATCGGCTTGGGTGCTCTGGCAGGTGATAGATACCCACATCAGCAAGGAAGGCTACAAAGGCCGCCGCGACGGAGGCCCCCTGCGCACACAGGGAGGCTACTGGGGTACCGCCTGCGCCAACCACGATACCGGCGAGATTCTGCTCACCCAGAAATATTACGCGTTCGGCCAGTTCAGCCGTTATATCCGTCCCGGCTCTCAACTGATACTATGCCCTACAGACCGCCGATCTGGCATCAAAGCCCTTGCTGCAATAGATAGCAAGCACAAACAACTCACTATAGTTTTAACCAATACTACAAATCAGGAAAAAGACATGACTATAGATATGAGTGAGTTCAAACTTAAAGGAAACGTAAAACAAATAAGAACCAGTGGTCAATTCCAAGACGGAGAACACTGGTCAGAAACAGATCTGGGAAAGATCAAAGATTCAAAGTTGGAGGTAACTTTAATACCTAACTCGGTTACAACCTTCCTAGTACGCACAAAGTAGCCAAGAGATCAAAGGGGACGGTTTTGTTTGGCGCATGGAAAGCTGCTATTAGAGCAAATTTAAGCACGTGTCAAACAGAACCGTCCCTTTTGGTCTCTTTAGCTTTAGCTTCATTCCATAGAGCATCCATCTCCTCAAGTGTCATATCCTTGAGCTGTTTGCCTTGATTGAGGGCTGCCTCCTCAACGTAGTTGAAGCGGCGGATGAACTTCTTGTTGGTGCGCTCCAGGGCGTCATCGGGATGGATCTTGTAGAGGCGTGCTACGTTGATGATTGAGAACAGCAGATCGCCAAGTTCGCTCTCGGCTTTCTCCTTGTCGTGGGCCGATATCTCCTGCTTGAGTTCAGCATCCTCCTCCTTGACTTTGTCAAGAGCGCCCTCAGGAGTG
>JAFXMB010000068.1 GCA_017530735.1 Bacteroidaceae bacterium
CGTCCAGCAGGTAAACGTCATCGGACGGCTGCAGAAGATTCAGAATCTGCTCGCCTTCACGGACCTTCTGAGTCTGAAAATCCATGTTCTTGGTGTTGCGGATATCGGGGATTACCTGCATCTCGAACTGGGCAAAATGGGTCAGGCGACCGGCGTATTGGCCGATGCCGTCGATGAGCCATTTCTGGTCTGTCTTGCCTACAACTATGAGGAGAATCTTCATGTCAAATGTTACTTAAGACAAAGTTACAATCATTCCGCGTGATTTTGGAGGATTGTGGGACATTTGTTATATTTGCCAAACTTTTGACTGGAGTAATACTTAATGTACGAGAGTCTTCAACAGCTTGATGCGCTTAATATCAACTTCAACAGAACAGGTAACTGGCTGCTGATGATATTCATGGCCGTAGTCATGTACGGCGTGGCTCTTGGACTGAGGCCTCAGTTCTTCAGGGGCGTGTTCAACCGCCCGCGAGGCATGTTCATCGGCCTTATCTGCCAATGGATAATACTGCCTCTGGTAACATTCCTGCTCTGCGTACTGTTCCACAACTTTGTTCCGCCAATGGTGGCAATGGGTATGATCCTGGTGGCTTCATGTCCCGGTGGCGCGGTATCAAACTTCATGACCTCTTACGGTAAGGGCAACGCCGAGCTTTCTGTGCTCATGAGCACAATCACAACTCTGGCCGCTCCCATATTCACCCCGATAAACTACGCCATCTGGGGCGGTCTCTACACCAAGTATATGGACGCATCGGCCCAGGAGGTGCTGCGCACGCTGCAGGTTCCGCCTATGCAGATTGCCCTTACGGTTATTGTAATAATAGGTATTCCGGTTCTGCTGGGTTACATCACGGTCAAACTGGCACCCAAGGCTGCCGAGAAACTCAAGGAGGTTATGCGTTATGCATCAATCGTGATCTTCCTTAGCGTGGCCGGCATGATGATATCACAGAACTTTATCCTTTTCAAGGAGTATATAGGTTTTATTTTCATAATAGTTTTCATCCACAATCTGGTAGGTTTCGGCATCGGCTACACTGCGTCTACAATAGGTAAGGTTCCTGTGAAGGACCGTCGCGCGGTGACCCTTGAGACCGGTATCCAGAATTCGGGATTGGGCCTTATCCTGCTGTTCAACACCGGCATTTTCCCGCCTGAGATTGCCAAGGGCGGTATGGTGTTCGTGACAGCCTGGTGGGGCGTATGGCATATCATATCGGGCCTGCTGCTTGGAACGGCGTTCCGCTTTTCGGCCTTTGATACGACAGGCCTGTCAAAATTCTTGCACAGAGACAAATGAAAGAACACATACAGGACCCGGATTGGTTCTATACATTCTTGAGGCATTTTGTGGACTGGTCAGTACGGAGTTCATACCGTAAGTACCAGGTGGAGGGGATTGAGAACCTGCCGGAAGAGGGCAGCATTGTAATCTGGGCCTCAAATCACACCAACGCACTGATGGACCCCATGGTGATGCTACCCACCACCAAGATCCGCAAGGTGTTTGTAGCCAGGGCCGATATATTCAAGAAAGACTGGGCCAGGAAAGCGCTCTATTTTCTGCGCGTGATGCCCATCTACCGCATCCGTGACGGCATAAACGCAGTAAAGCAGAACAATGAGTGCATTGATCAGGCCACCGGCGTAATTCTGGACGGTGTTCCGTTCATTATATTCCCCGAGGCAACGCACAGAGCCAAACATTCGCTGCTTAAACTTTCCAAAGGTATTTTCCACATAGCCGAGAACGCTATTGAGAAATCAAACGGCCGCCCGGTTTACATCCAGCCCATCGGCATAGAATACAGCGACTATTTCCGTTTCCGCGGCAAGGTGCTGGTAAGGTTCGGCAAGCCTATTAACGTAAACAAGTTCCTTGAGGAGCATCCCGATGAACCCACACCCGTAGCAATGCTGCAGATGCGAAGCATACTGTCCGATGCACTTGCCAAAGAGATTGTCTACATCCCCGATGATGAGGACTACGATGCCATCTGGGAGTACACCAAACTCAAGGCCGATAACCGCGAATACTTCAAAAAGGCATTGGCTGAAATTGAATCACGTGACGGAAAGAAACTGAAAGGCCTGCTCCGTATACAGGCAGTCGATAAATACGCCGTGGCCGAGGCCCTGAAACTGCGTGAAGAAGAACCCGATAAGGCACGTGACCTCTTTGCAAAGGTCGATGCCCTGCGCGTATGGCGTATTCAGAACGGCATATCGGTCTATTCGATTGCCCGTGAGCCGGGAGCATTCAAACTGCTGCTCAAGACTCTGGTCTCACTGCTTGGCGCGCCGTACTATTTCTTCTGTGGTCTGGTGGGCTGTATCAAGTGGATACCTATAGTCTATATCCTGCGCGGCGTAAAGGACGACGCATTCTACAACACGGCCCGTTACGGCGTGCGTCTGGCCCTGGCCATTCCCGCTCTGATAATCTGGTCATTGGTTTACTTCCTGATATTCAAGTGGTACATCGCACTGGGGCTGCTCATCCTCTCGCTGCCGTCACTCAAGTATCTGTATGACTACGGGACTTACTTCCGCAGATACATATCGGACCTGAGGTGGAAACTGCGTAAGAAACACGCTCCCAAGTTATAATTTCTGATAGAAACTGATATACTGCTCCGCCACTTTGAGATAATCATGGTGGCGGCGTATGTATTCTACGGACTGTTTCTTAAGGTCCGATATGCGCTCGGGGTGGAGTATCAACTGCTCCAATTCATCATACACGCTCTGGTAGTTGGGCTGGACGTTGATGATGGGGCGCAACTCTGTCTCACCCAGAATCTCATAGTTCTCAGGCTCGCCGCCGCCTATTACGATGATTCCCTTGGACATTGCCAGGAGGGAGTTCATGGATGGGGTGTAACTGTATAACTGGTCCAGAATGGCATCGCTGCCGTCCATCATGCGCTGGTACTCGTCAAACGGTACGCCCTCGGCAATCCTGAGTTCCAGTTTGTCGGGGTATTTCTCCTTAAGCGCCTGTGCCGCGCTGAGCATGATATCGGTCCCCTTATAGGCCGATCTGCCCTTGCTGATGCCCACAAATAGCTTCAGCGGACCGCCATAGAAGGTGGTGTGGTAGATATCGGGCATTACTATGGGGAGCGGTATGAAACGCATCTTGTTGCGCAGTTGCGGTATCTCCCTGTATGTGGCCCAATACTCGTAGAGGCAGGCGGGAATGCCGTCGCAGTCCTTTGCAATGTACATGTTCAGCTCCTGCTTTGGAGTGCAGATCCACTCGTCGCGGTAGATTTGGGCCTGCTCATCCGTGCGGGGCTTGTCGCCGAAATTGAAGTCGCTGTAACGGAGCGGACGTATCTGTGAGTTGACGCTTACCCAGTAGTAATCCATTCCGAATGAACCCATGGCTACCTTCCTGTTGTTACGGCGAAGGTATTTGTAGATGGGCATGATACGCTCGGCCTTGAGTTCCAGGAACATGGGGTTGATTATCTGCACCACGTCATAGCCGCGCATGCGGGGCAGGGCCTTGATAAGACGCCAGATGAACTTGATGCGGTGACCGGGCTCGCGGCTCAGGTCTATGTCGCGGGGGTAGTTCTTCCAGCTGTCTCCGTCGCTGGCAACCGTGACCTGGTGACCCAGTTCACGGAGTCCCTTGGCAAGGGTGTTATGCACGTTGCTGTATTCGCCTATGAGCAGTATCTTCATTTGTAAAGCGATTCAATTAAATGGAGTAAATACCGCCCGAAACGGCAGCGTGAAAACAGGCCGAAGAGCCTGAACTTAAAAGGTAGTCCGATGGTGGGGACGGGGAAGAGTCCCAGACGCTGGAGCTCCTGTATCTGCGCGGGCATTGCAGCACGCCAGTCTTTGCGGCGTAATGTGCGGCGCAGATGGTCTATGGCAAGGGTTTTTATCTTGCGGTCAAGCCCCTGATGAGGCTCTGCGGAATGATCGTTGCGGAAGGAAAGAAGGCTCTCAATGGCTGCGGTCATATGTTTGGCCTTGAGGTCTGTCATCTCCTGTGTCTGTGTGGTTATTATGGTTCCCTGATGTACGTAATAGGCGTAAACGGGATACTCGGTACGTATGAACTTGCGGCTGAAGAAGAGCAGGCGGGGAGTGAACTCCTCATCCTCTATGTAGACGTTCTCCTTAAAGCGTAAAGCGCCGGCATCAATGAGTTTGCGGCTTATCAGATACTGGCAGGCGCTGCCAAAGAGATTGTTGGAGCGCATGAACTCATCGCCTGTCACGGGGTGACTGAATGAGGGTCCGCAGCAGGTCTTTACGGAGTCAATGCCCTCGGCATTTGCGGTGATGCTGTGGCCGAATCCGAGCAGGTCGGCACCGCTGGCCTCCATTGCCTCCAGGCAGGGTTTAAGTGCGCCGGGATAGTAGTAGTCATCAGCATCCAGGAAGGAGATTACATCGCCCTTTGCAGCCTCTATTCCGGTATTGCGGGTGGCACCCAGCATTCCGTGCTCGCGGCGCAGGTACCGGACCTCGGGGAAGGATGTCAGGTCGGGGTCAGAGGGTGAGCCGTCATTGACCACGATAATCTCAAACGGCCGGCTGTCCTGAGCAGATCGTACGGCTCTCATGAGCAGCGCGTCAGTCTGGGCGTTGCCGTCGGGATTCCAGTAGGGTATGATTACGGACAGTTTCATTTGTATTTCCTTATACTGAGTAACTTACATGCGGCGGCGGGGCCCAGGGCAACCTTGATTCTCTGCTTGAAGGAACCGGCGTAACGCCTGGCGTTCAAGGGCTTCAAAGAGGTCAGAACCGCAGCCTTTTGAGCAATATAATCCTTGTCTGCATCCTTGCATCGGGCAAGATCAATGAGCAGGTTCAGGCATATGTTCCAGAGCTTGCCAAAAGACTCGGCATCGGCTCCCGTTTTTTTGAGGAATTGCAGCAGTTCAAGGTTGTGACGGAACAGCGGCTCCTGATTGGCAAAACGGTACTGCAGGGTTATGCTTCCGCCTGAGCTGTAATAGAGATAACGGCCACGGTCAGAATAAGTTACGGCGCGGCATCTGCGAATTATGGACGGGCAGATTGCGGCATCCTCAAAGTTCTCACCCTCAGGGAAACGGATGCCATCAAAAAGGGTGGTGCGGTATATCTTGTTCCAGGCGTAACAGTGGGTGTATCCGCCGGACTTGATCCAGTGCCTGAAAACATAATCACCCGATACGGTACGGAACTCAAAATCAAGCTGGTAGCAATTGGGCGCACCGTAGTGGACCGATACGGGAAACTCCACCAGATCAACATCATCGGTGGCCAGCTCAAGATTGGCTGAAAGGGTATCGGGGGCAAGTTCATCGTCGCTGTCCGCAAAGGCAATCCAGGTGCCGGTGGCGGCATCGATTCCGGTGTTGCGGGCGGCACTCAGGCCTCCGTTGGCGCGGTGGATCACACGGACGCGGTCATCGGCCCCGGACAGGCGGTCGCAGATAGCGGGACTGCCGTCTGTGGAGCCGTCGTCAACCAGTATGAGTTCAAGGCCGTCAACCTGCTGTGAGAGGATGCTGCTGACGCATCTTTCAAGCGTGTCGGCGGAATTGAAAACGGGGACTATGACCGATAATGTTGCCATACTTACTCTAAAACGTAAAAATAAGCTCTTTATTTTAGATTCTGTATACTTTTGCAGTTATAATCGCGTTTATTGTAACGTGGGAAAGAAAGAAACTGACTCATACGACAGGATTATCAAGTATACCGGTCTGTTTGGCGGCGTGCAGGGCATTGTCGTCCTGATTAACATTGTGCGTACCAAGCTGGTCTCCATGCTTTTGGGACCCACCGGATTCGGTATCACGGAGTCGTTCAACCGTACCCTGAACCTGGTAAAGAGTACCACTGATCTGGGCGTTCCATTCAGCGCCGTAAAGACGGTGGCCGAATGTAAGAGCAGCGGGGCCGATGATGCTCTGCGGGACAGTGTGCTGATTACCCGTACCTGGGCGTTTCTGACAGCAATGGCCGGTATGGTGCTCTGCCTGCTGCTGGCGCCCCTGTTCAGTTACTGGGCTTTTGAGGGCGACTGGGGTTACACGCTGTCGTTCCTGATGCTGTCTCCCATGGCTGCGTTCAGTGCCGTAAACGGCGGCGAGATGGCCATAATGAAGGGCACGGGCATGCTGCGTGAGTTGGCCAAGAGCCAGTTGATTACCGTGGTGGCCACACTGCTTATCTCAATCCCGCTGTTCTGGAAATTCGGATTGCAGGGCATTGCTCCGTCGCTGGTGCTGGTGGCCTTTGCATCGATGATAATTACCTGCCGATACACGTTCCGCGCCTATCCCTACAGGGTAAAACCTTTCTCTGGCAGGACC
>JAFXMB010000069.1 GCA_017530735.1 Bacteroidaceae bacterium
TCGGGCTCATACTGCTCGGGAATGCCCAAGAGTTCCATCATGGTCTGCTTGGTGCTCTTGCCGTCTGCATCGGCCCTACCGCGCATATGGCACCAGCAGCTGCCCAGACCCAGATCCTCGGCCTGCAGCTGCATGTCTATGGCGGCAATGGAGCAGTCCTCTATCCAGCAGTCACTCTTGGAGGGGTCACCCAGCACCACAACGGCAAACACCGCCTCGGCCAGGAACCCGGAACCCATGGCGCGGCACTTGGAGAGTTTCTCCAGCATAGCCGGATCCTCAACGGTCACAAACTCCCATCCGCGGTTGTTCTTGGCGGTGGGTGAAATCAGGGCCGCACGCAGGATGGTCTGCTTCTGCTCATCAGAGAGTTTCTCAGTGGTGAACTTGCGCATGCTCCTGCGTGTTGCTATAAGGTCGCTGAACTTATTCATATACTGTAATTGTTTAATTGTGCGAATATAGCAAGAAAAGCGCGTTCAAATTATACTTTAGCCCGATATTTTGCGTTAAGACAATTGAATGAGACAAAAGCTGTTCCTCTTATTGGCTGTCTGCATGGTTCTGCCCCTGCAGGCACGCCGTGTGTATATCCACGGCCGGGTTTATGATGAATCCGGACAGCCCGTGGAGTTGGCTACGGTCAATGAGGAACTCACGCTGCACTCGGCTATGACCAACCTTAAGGGTGAGTATTCATTTACCGTAAACACCCGGACCGATACCCTTAACCTGATATTCCGCATGGTGGGTCATGAGACCCGAAAGCGTACGCTCATAAGCCCGCCGGATACCGTGCAGCTGGACATAATGCTGCCATCTTCCAACTATACCCTTGAGAACGTTGACGTGACGGCTACCCGCAGGCGCAATGACGGAATGCAGGACATAAGCGCCGAGGGGCTACGTTTTACGGCCGATGCCAACGGCGGCTCCGTAGAGTCCATCATTGCCACGCAAGCAGGCGTGAGCACACACAATGAGCTGAGCAGCCAGTATAATGTGCGCGGAGGCAACTTTGATGAGAACAGCGTCTATGTGAACGGAACTGAGATACTGCGTCCGCTGCTGGTACGTGCCGGACAGCAGGAGGGCCTGAGCTTTATCAACCCGGATATGGTGGAGTCCATCAGTTTCTCCACGGGCGGATTCAGCGTGGAGTACGGCGATAAGATGTCATCGGTCCTGGATATAAACTACCGCCGTCCGCAGGGCTTTGAATCCACCCTTATGGCCAGCCTGCTGGGTGCAAGCGCCTATGTGGGAGCCGGGAATGACAAGTTCAGTTTCTCGGGCAGCGTCCGATACAAGACCACCCGCTATCTGCTGGGCACGCTGGACACTCACGGAGAGTATGACCCGTCATTCCTGGATTACCAGACATACATGAGCTGGACCCCCAACACCAAATGGGAGATAGGTCTGATAGGCAATGCAGCCGTAAACAGGTATAACTTCACGCCTACTGACCGGACCACCACATTCGGCACAGCAAAGGACCCCAAGACATTCAAGGTATATTATGAGGGGTGGGAAAGCGACCGTTTCAACACCCTGTTCGGGGCGCTGGACATAAAGCGCAAGGAGCAGAACTCCGTTTTCCGTCTTAACGTGGCTGCTTTCTCCAGTCATGAGAGCGAGTCTTTTGATATCCTGAGCCAGTACTGGCTGGACGAGGCCACCGGCGGTGACAACCTGGCGGTTGGATCATTCATGCAGCATGCCCGCAACCGTCTCAAGTCAACCGTATATACGGCATCACTCAAAGGTACCCATAAGACTGATGTAGCCGGAACCATAGGCTGGGGTCTGGAATACCGCCATGAGGAGGTGCAGGACCATATGCGCGAATGGGAGATGCGTGACTCTGCCGGTTACACCCTGCCCTACACCCAGACGGGTCCCATGGAGATGATCTACTCGCTCAAGTCTGATCACGGCATATCCAACAATAAGGCCGCCGCATTCATCCAGGATACATACAGACTCAACACCGGTGTGGGACTCTTTACCCTGAATGCCGGGCTGCGCGCATCATGGTGGAGCTGGAACAGAGAGGTCACGGTAAGTCCGCGTCTGACGGTGGGATTCACCCCCGCGTTCAATGAGGATTTCCTGTTCCGTCTCTCTACCGGAGTCTATTACCAGACACCTTTCTACAAGGAGATAAAGGATACGGTAAACACCGGTGGCATCTATCAGGTCAACCTGAACAAAGAAATTAAGGCTCAGCGCTCGGTACAGGTGGTACTAGGTGCGGACTATGATTTCAGGGTGTATGACCGTCCGTTCAAGTTCACCACTGAGATTTATTACAAGAATTTGGACCGCCTGATTCCGTACAACCTGGACAATGTAAGGATTGTTTACTACGGAGAGAACTGTGCTCACGGTTATGCAACCGGCATTGACATGAAGTTGTACGGCGAGTTTGTACCGGGCACCGCATCGTGGATAACATTCTCGCTCATGAGCACCCGTGAGAACATTGGCGGCAAGTGGCTTCCCCGCCCCACTGATCAACTATACAACTTCTCATTATACTTTACAGACTACTTCCCGCGCAGGGAAAGCTGGAAAATGTCGCTGCGCTGCTCACTGGCTGACGGACTGCCTTTCGGCCCCACTCACAGCGGCCGAGAGAAGCAGGTGTTCCGGGCTCCGGCATACAAGCGTGTGGACATCGGCCTTTCATATAAGATATTTGACTACGACAAACATCCCCATATTTACGGTAAGTCAGGATTTTTCAAGGATATCTGGATGGGTGTGGATGCCCTCAACCTGCTTGGCATCAATAACGTGAACTCCTATTACTGGATAACCGATATACAGAACACCCAGTTTGCAGTACCCAACTACCTGACCGGCCGCCAGCTCAACCTGCGCATAATAGCCAATATCGGCAAGTAAAAAAATACACTTCAGGGGCTGTCCCCAATGTGTTTTTTTTCTATCTTTGTTACGCTTAGAGAATTATTGACAAAAAAGGACTTTTCTGTCTACTGTCTGATTTAATGGAACAGGCCATAAAGATAGATCTCAATGACTGGGTGCTCTCGGGAGGCGGTGCCAACGGCGAGAGTTATGAACACAGGACTGACCCCACGGTTATGCTCAAACTGTATCATCCGGGTGCCATACAGCAGCCTCTGGATGAGATGCATCTGGCACGCAAGGTTTACGACATGGGCATCCCCACTCCCGAGCCCGGTGATTACGTGGTTACCGCCGATGGCCGCTACGGAATACGTTTCAGGCGCATCATAGGCAAGAAATCATACTCCCGCGCCACCGGCGACGAGCCCGATAAAGTGGCTCAGTTCGCATCCGAATTTGCCGGGATGTGCCGCCAGTTGCACGCCACCCACGTGGATACAACCCAGTTTGAGAACGTAAAGGACCGCTATTACAGACTCCTTGAGCAGAATCCCTTCTTTACCAATGCCGATAAGGACAAACTGACCCGTTTCATTGCCGATGTCCCCGATGAGGATACCGCCATACACGGTGACCTTCAGTACAGCAACGCCATATTTGCCGGCAATGACCGGTATTTCATTGACCTGGGCGATTTCTGCTGGGGCAACCACCTGTTTGATCTGGGTATGGTCTATCTGTGCTGCTGTCTGAGCCGGGAGGAGTTCATTGAGGAGACTTTCCATATGCCCAAGAGCCTGGCCATACGGTTCTGGCAGTTCTTTGCAGGGGAGTATTTCGGGCACGGCATTCCTCTGAGTGAGATTGAGGAGATGATACGTCCGTTTGCCGGACTCAAGACTCTGATTGTTGAACGGGACACCCGCCGTCCCATGCCCGAATTACGCGAGGCGCTTAGCACAATAATATGAAGAAACAAAACTATAAAGCTCTGTTGCTGGTTCTGATAGCCGCCCTTACACTGGAGGCCACTTCATTTACGCAATACTTTTTCTCACAGAATGTTATAAAGGAGGAGGCATCACTGCGTGCCGAAGGCCAGTTGGAGGTGGCCCGCAACAGGATACTGGATGTAACCAACCAGACCGAGGCTGCCGTGCGCAACAGCATGTGGATTGCACAGTGGTGCCTGAATGTTCCGGACAGTCTGGTTCGTGTGTGTGAGCGTATAGTGCAGGACAATCCCGTGGTGGTAGGCTCCACCGTAGCGCTGGTTCCGGGATACCTCAAGGATAAGCCTCTGCTGGCTCCTTATGTGTGCCGCAATGAAGACGGCAGCCTGAGAAGGCTGTCACTGGCCACCGAGCAATATGACTACCCCGACCAGGAGTGGTTTACCAAGCCCATAGAACTTGACGGAGGCTATTGGTCCGAGCCCTATGTGGATGAGGGCGGAGGTGAGATACTGATGATAACCTACTCCGTACCCATCAGGGATGAGAACGGAAAGATTGCAGCCGTACTGACATCGGACATATCCTTGGACTGGTTAACTGAGATGACCAGCAGTTTCAAGGTTTATCCGCAGGCCGCAGGTATCATACTGAGCCGCAGCGGACGTATCATGGTAAGCCCGTCGCCCGAGGTTATAATGAAAAACATCCATGATTTCCACACCGTGCTCAAGGACAACGAGGGTTTTGACGATCTGAACAAAGCCATGATGGCCGGAGAGTCAGGAAATATGACAGTCAAGTATCAGGGTGTGGCCTGCTATGTCTATTACTCCCCTATAGAACAAACCGGCTGGGCAATGGCAATCGTTATACCTGAGTCCGATATCTTTGAAGCGCTACGCCAAAACGGCATTGCAGTCAAACTGCTGCAACTTCTGGGACTTGCCATGCTGGCATTCATGCTGGTATCGTTCATACGCAACCAGTTGAAATACCACGAACTTGAGCAGACACGTAACAGGATAGAGAACGAGTTGCAGATAGCCAGAGCCATCCAGATGTCCATGGTTCCCAAGGTTTTCCCGCCCTATCCCAACCGCGACGACGTCGACGTGTTCGGACAGCTTACTCCCGCCAAGGAGGTGGGCGGCGATTTGTTTGACTTCTATATCCGCGACGAGAAACTGTTCTTCTGTATTGGAGACGTATCGGACAAGGGTATTCCCGCATCGCTCTACATGGTGGTGACCAAGGCCCTGTTCCGCACCGTATCGGCCCACGAGGCCCAGCCTAACAGGATTCTTACCAGACTGAACGACGTGATGTCACAGGAGAACGAGTCCAATATGTTCGTGACCATGTTTGTGGGTGTACTGGACCTTATTTCCGGACGTATGCAGTACTGCAACGCCGGTCATGACGCACCCCTGCTTATAGGTAACACCGGAGCCGGAATGCTGCCGGTTGACCCAAACCTGCCCATAGGTGTAATGCCGAACTGGAAATTCACCAGACAGGAGACTCAGATTGACCCCGACACAGTCATTTTCCTCTACACCGACGGACTGAACGAGGCCGAGAACATAAACCACGAGCAGTTTGAGATGCAGCGTGTCATAGACATGGCCCGCAAACTGCAGCAGGAGCGCAAGTTCAAGCCTACCGTCATCGTGGAGCAGATGACCAACGCCGTCCGCAGTTTTGTGGCCGATGCCGAGCAGAGCGATGACCTCACGATGCTGGCAATCCAGTACACCAAGCATCAGGAGGACCTGACATATCAGCGCAGTCTTACCCTGACCAATGACCTTAAGCGCATACCCCGCCTGAACACATTCGTGGAGGAGGCCTGCGAGGCCAACGGTTTTGATATGGCCGTAACCACTCAGATAAATCTGGCCATAGAGGAGGCTGTGGTCAACGTAATGAACTACGCCTACCCCAAGGACTCCACCGGCAACATAACCATTGAGGCCAAGGCCGACA
>JAFXMB010000007.1 GCA_017530735.1 Bacteroidaceae bacterium
AGGATATGGCCCGAAAGTATATCCTTATAGCAGTGTTCGCCATCGGATCAGTTGGCTATCTGCTGTCAGTGGATTATGCCTTCAATCAGATTCTTCAGCCGCATCAGCGAACCCGTATCAATGTGATTCTTGGTCTTGAGGATGATCCCAAGGGAGCCGGTTACAACGTGAACCAGTCGCTCATAGCCATAGGCTCCGGCGGACTGACAGGCAAGGGATTCATGAAAGGAACACAGACCAAGCTCAAATATGTGCCCGAGCAGGATACCGATTTCATATTCTGTACGGTAGGTGAGGAGCAGGGATTCAAAGGCTCGCTGTTTGTATTGCTGCTCTACATGGGACTTCTGCTACGCCTCATAGTGATTGCCGAGCGGCAGTCATCAGTATTCGGCCGGGTATACGGCTACTCAGTAGTCTGCATCCTGCTGTTCCACCTATTTATAAATATAGGAATGGTATTGGGCATCACGCCCGTAATAGGAATCCCGCTGCCCTTCTTCAGCTACGGAGGCTCCTCCCTCTGGGGCTTCACCATCCTCCTGGCAGTCTTCCTCCGCATAGACTGCGAGCGCACCACCTCCTACTGAAAAAGCTCCTAAACGAGCAGAACAGAATAGGGGTATAGTCTCGGAAACCATCGACGCCCGTGTCGCTGTGAACGGGAGGGGCCCGCGCCGTAGGCGTGGGAGGGATAGGGCCGTAGGCCCGTAGTTTCAGAGATTATACCCCTATTCTGTTCTCCTTTTATTGTTGTTGAGGACGGGGTCCGCGGTTGGGGCGATGCTTTTTCTTCTTTTTCTTTTTGTCACAGCGTGACAGATCGCCGTCAGTAAGGATGTCGTTCTCTATGCGTGAATCGGTCTTGACGACAGTCTCATCCAGACTCAGGGGTTTCTGACCCTTGCGGTTCATAGCAATAATCTCAAGGGCGCGCTCCGGAGTGATAGTCTCCACGTTAGCTGCAAAAACCTTGTCAGTTGAGTATGATAACTGCCCGTTAAGGATATCGGCCTTAAAGAAATAATATGTGCTGTCTTTGGTCTCCAGAGGAATGTCGCGTGAGGGGAATCCCTTCTGTGCCTCTACATAAGCGTCCACCTCATAGTTGAGGCAGCACTTGAGTTTGGCGCACTGGCCTGCCAGTTTCTGCGGGTTCATGGAGAGGTCCTGGAAACGTGCGGCACCGGTTGAGACCGATACAAAACTGGTCATCCAGGTGGTGCAGCAAAGTTCACGTCCGCAGGGGCCGATGCCACCTATGCGGCCTGCCTCCTGGCGTGCACCGATCTGCTTCATCTCAATACGAACGTGGAATGCGTCGGCCAGCACCTTGATTAGTTGGCGGAAATCCACGCGGCCATCGGCAATATAGTAGAAGATGGCCTTGAGACCGTCACCCTGGTACTCCACATCTCCAATCTTCATCTCCAGACCCAGGTCCTTGGCAATCTGGCGTGAGCGTATCATGGTGTCGTGCTCGCGGGCCTTAGCCTCGGCATACTTCTCCATGTCAACCTCACGGGCCTTACGGTAGATGCGCTTGATCTCAATGTCGGGGCGAAGGTTGGCCTTCTTCATCTGGAGTTTTACCAGACGGCCGGTCATGGTGACCGTGCCTATGTCATGTCCGGGATTGGATTCCACAGCCACGATATCACCTTTCTCAAGGGGGATATTGTTGGAGTTGATGAAGAATCCCTTGCGGGTGTTCTTGAACTGTACCTCAACATATTCGCCCTCATCGGCCCCGGGCACACCTGCCAGGTAGTCAAATGAGTGGAGCTGGCCCATTCCGCGGCCGCAACCCTTGCAGCAGATACCGCCGCTTCCGTTATTGAGTATGAAATCCTGATCCATATTATTGCTTCATTAGCATGATGGTCTTGAGTGACATGTCAAAAAAGACCATCTTGGAGTTAACGTTCTGTTCTATATCTCTTTGGGCATCGGACAGCATATCCATGAGTCCGATGATATTGTTCTCATTCACAAACGGGGCGAACTTTACCGAGAATTGCCGCTCCTGCTCAGTCAGGTAATTGAGGTCAGGGTTGTGGAAGTTGCAGATAAAGTTCTCGCGAATCATGCGCTGGCAGTAGGCAAGGAACCGTTTCTGCCACTCGCGTCCGCCGCCTGCTATGTTTTCCGACCACCGTTTCAGGTCTTTGAGCTTGCGGCCGTAAGAGAGGCGCATCAGTTGGGTAAAGTAGTCAAAGAACTCATCGCTCTCTGCATTTACGCGCAGTGCGCTTATGGCCTTGAGCCAACTGCCGCCGCTCAGGTGCGCAATCTTCTGGGCCGTATCCTGGTCCAGTTGATAACCCTGGCCTTGCAGCCTTGATTCTATCTCCTGCTCCGGAATGCGCCTGAAATCAATGCGCTGCGTGCGGCTCAGTATGGTTTCCAGCATCTGCTCGGGGGCATCGGTTGTAAGTATGAATACCGTCTGGGCAGGCGGCTCCTCAAGCAGTTTAAGCAGGGAGTTGGCACACTGCTGGTTCATCTTCTCGGCATGCCAGATTATCATTATCTTGTAACCGCCCTCTACGGATTTGAGTGAGAGTTTGGATGTGATACGCTCGCTCTCGGTCACAAATATGCTGGCCTGCTTGTTTTCGGCATCAATGGCCGATAACCACTCCTCAAAGCCAAAGTATTGCTGTTCCAGCACTGTCTCGCGCCAGGTCTGGATTTCATCGTCCGATACGGTTGACCGATCTGAAGACTTGCTTTTGTTTATTACGGGGAACACAAAGTGCAGGTCGGGGTGGACCAGTTTGTCCATCTTAACGCAGGCCGGGCAGGTGCCGCAGGAATCTGCAGCAGTGCCTTTGTCGCGGCACAGCAGATAGCGCGCAAATGCAATGGCTGTCTGCAGTTTGCCTACCCCCTCGGGACCGCAGAACAGCAGTGCGTGGGGCACAGTTCCGGCCTGAGCGTCCTTAATGAGCCGCTCAATCACATCCTGCTGTCCTATTATGTCCCTGAAATACATTTACTTCAGAATGCTGCAACCCTGGCAGGGCTTGAGTTGTTTAAAGAAGTCATTTCCCTTATCGTCCACCAAAATGAAAGCGGGGAAGTCCTCAACTTCGATCTTCCAGATAGCCTCCATGCCAAGTTCGGGATACTCAACGCACTCGATTGACTTGATGTTGTTCTGAGCCAGGATGGCAGCGGGACCGCCAATTGAACCCAGGTAGAATCCGCCGTGTTTCTTGCAGGCATCGGTAACGGCCTGTGAGCGGTTACCCTTGGCCAGCATGATCATTGATCCGCCGTTATCCTGGAACTCATCCACGTATGGATCCATACGTCCGGCAGTGGTGGGGCCCATTGAGCCGCAAGCCATACCGGCAGGAGTCTTGGCAGGACCTGCATAGTAGATGGGGTGCTCCTTGAGGTACTGAGGCATAGGCTCACCGGCGTCAAGGCGTGCCTTGATCTTGGCGTGGGCTATGTCGCGACCTACTATGATTGTGCCGTTAAGGCTCAGACGTGTGCTTACGGGATACTGTGAGAGCTGCTTGCAGACCTCGGCCATGGGGCGGTTCAGGTCAACCTTTACGGCATCGCCCTCGCCGGCCTGACGCAACTCTTCGGGAATCAGCTCGTATGGTTTGTCGTCCATCTTCTCAATCCAGATACCGTCCTTGTTGATCTTGGCCTTGATGTTGCGGTCGGCAGAGCAGCTTACACCCAGACCTATGGGGCAGCTTGCGCCGTGACGGGGCAGACGGATAACGCGAACATCGTGTGCCATATACTTACCGCCGAACTGTGCACCCAGACCAATCTTGTAAGCCTCCTGCAGGAGCTGCTTCTCAAGTTCAATGTCACGGAATGCGCGGCCGGTCTCATCACCGGTGGTGGGCAGACTGTCATAGTAGTGGGTCGATGCCAGCTTAACGGTAAGAAGGTTCTTCTCAGCGCTGGTACCGCCAATCACGAATGCGATATGGTAGGGAGGGCAGGCTGCTGTACCCAGGCTCTTCATCTTCTCAACCAGGAAGGGAATCAGTGTGCCGGGGTTCTGGATGCGGGCCTTGGTCTCCTGATAGAGGTATGTCTTGTTGGCCGATCCGCCACCCTTGGTAACCATCAGGAAGCGGTACTCCATACCTTCGGTTGCCTCAATGTCAATCTGTGCGGGCAGGTTGCACTTGGTGTTCACCTCATTGTACATATCCAGCGGAGCGTTCTGGCTGTAGCGCAGGTTCTCCTCGGTATAAGTCTTGTAAACGCCCTCTGACAGAGCCTCCTCATCGCAGAATCCGGTCCAAACCTGCTGGCCCTTCTCACCGTGGATGATTGCGGTACCGGTATCCTGGCACAGCGGGAGTTTACCCTTGGCCGATACCTCTGCGTTGCGCAGGAATGTAAGTGCTACGTACTTGTCGTTGTCTGATGCCTCGGGGTCACGCAGAATCTTTGCCACCTGCTCATTGTGTGAACGGCGAAGCAGGAAACTTACATCGCGGAATGCGGCATTGGCCATACGGGTCAGACCCTCCTTCTGAACCTTCAGAATGGGTTTGCCCTCAAACTCGCTTACGCTTACATAATCCTTGGTGAGCAGATAGTACTCTGTCTCATCCTTGCCCAACTGGAACATGGGCGCATACTTGAAATTTGCCATAATCTATTTTGTTGTTTTAATTATTCCATATCAGGATAGAGGAAATCGTTGTAGGGGTACTTCTGTACGTGCAACTGCTTGACTCTGTCGTATAATACCTTTCTCATGTTCTCAATGCCTGTCTTCTTGAGGGCCGATACAAACAGGCACTCGCCGTTCAGGCGACCCATCCAGGTGCGCTGCAACTCATCCATGGTGATGTTCTCACGTGTGGCGGGGGTAAGGTCATCGGCTTCTTTCTCTATCCAGGTGTAGGCATCGGTCTTGTTAAAGAGCACGATGGTGGGTTTGTCACCGGCGCCAAGGTCGGCCAGGGTCTTATCGACCACCTTCATCTGGTCCTCAAAGTCGGGGTGCGATATATCTACCACATGTATCAGCAGGTCGGCCTCACGGACCTCGTCAAGTGTGGATTTGAATGACTCCACAAGGTCTGTGGGAAGTTTGCGGATGAATCCAACGGTATCTGAAAGCAGGAACGGCAGGTTGTCCACAACCACCTTGCGCACGGTTGTGTCAAGGGTTGCAAAGAGTTTGTTCTCGGCAAACACATCGCTCTTGGAGAGCAGGTTCATAAGGGTGGATTTGCCTACGTTGGTGTATCCTACCAATGCTACGCGGATCAGACGGCCGCGGTTCTTGCGCATGGTTGATTTCTGGCGGTCTATATCGGCCAACTGTTCCTTAAGCCAACTGATGCGCTTGGTAATGATTCGGCGGTCCATCTCAAGCTGGGTCTCACCTGGTCCGCGAAGACCTACGGTACCCTTACCGCCGCCGGCGCCGGAACCACCGCCCTGACGTTCCAGGTGGGTCCACATTCGCTGAAGACGGGGCAGCAGATAGCGGTACTGCGCCAGTTCCACCTGCGTCTTGGCGTGGGCTGTCTGGGCACGCATGGCGAATATATCCAGAATCAGGGAGGTCCTGTCCAGGACCTTGACGCCCAGCACGCTCTCTATGGCAGACATCTGCTTGGCGGTCAGTTCGTCATCAAATATGGCCATACCAACCTCATTCTCCATGTCCTCCATGCGCTTTATGTAGTCACGCATCTCCTCCAGTTTACCTTTGCCCACGTATGTGGCGGCAAGTGCCTGGGGTATCTTCTGCGTGAATCGGCGCATTACCCGCACGCCGGCGGTATCGGCCAGGAACTCAAGTTCGTCAAGATACTCTGTTGTCTTGCGCTCGTCCTGATCCTGTGTGATGATACCCACCAGAATGGCGGTTTCGGCCTTTTTCTCGGTTATGACTTGAAACTCTTCCTTCATCTGTCTGCTCCTCCCAATACTATTACAATCTCACCTTTGGGCTCGTGGGCCTTGAAGTGAGCAAGTACTTCACTCAATGTGCCGCGCACACACTCCTCATGCACCTTGGATATCTCGCGGCAGACTGCAACCGGACGCTCCGGGCCAAATGCTTCTATGAACTGCTCCAACGCCTTGACCAGGCGGAACGGAGACTCGTAGAATATGATGGTGCGCGGTTCATCCTTAAGCGCGGCAATACGGCTCTGGCGGCCTTTCTTCTGCGGCAGGAAACCCTCAAAGAGAAACCTGTCACAAGGCAGTCCCGAGTCAATGAGCGCCGGCACGAATGCCGTAGCGCCCGGCAGGCACTCCACATCAACACCCTGCTGCACACACTCGCGTACCAGCATGAATCCCGGGTCCGATATGCCCGGCGTGCCTGCATCGCTTATAAGCGCTACAGACTCTCCCGCCATAATACGGTTAGCCATAGCGGCCGATGTCTCATGCTCGTTGAACTTGTGGTGTGACTGCAGCGGCTTATGGATGTCAAAGTGCTTGAGCAGCACTGAACTGGTGCGGGTATCCTCGGCCAGGATAAGGTCAACCTCCTTAAGGATGCGTAACGCCCTCAAGGTTATGTCCTCAAGATTTCCCACCGGTGTGGGTACCAGATATAGTTTTCCTGCCATCGTGTATGCGCGCGTGCGTTGCAAAACACAAAAGTAGGCAAAATCCCCGTAACTGCCGTAATTTTTGCGTAAGTTTGCATTTACAACAGAGAAGAATCATGGCTGAAAAAAGCAAAGCTGAAGATTTTATTTTTGCGGCCGGAGTGTTGATCGTATCCTGGGTCATGCTTTTTGCCGATGCTCCGTTCCGTTTGGATTTCAAGGAGCAGATAAGCATATTCCTTTTTGATGCAGACCGTATCAGTTGGTATCTCTCCAATCCGGCTGTCGTATCATCCGTAATAGGTGACTGGCTGACACAGTTCTACACCAACAGGGTTATGGCCCCCACGCTGAGCGTCATTCTTTTTGCGGCCATAATCATCGGCCTTAAAGACTTCTTCCGTAAGGCTGAACCCAACCGTCCCGACTGCCTGCCTCTTATGACCGTTCCTGTTTTGCTTGAGGGCTATTTCATGACATTTCCCAACTATCCCGTATCGGCAACCGTGGGGCTGGCAATTTCGGTATGGGCTGCGGTAGGACTGGCAAGCCTCAAGAATTCCGGATACAGTTTCCTTATTTACGGATTATCGGTACCTGTCATGTTTGTAATTGCGGGAGCGCACGCATTCACTTTGGCACTGCTGCTTGCATTCCTTAAGCGTAAGGACGGCATCGCCTCTTTGCTGGCCATAGCAACGGGTGTGGTAATCCTGATAATATGCGGTCGTTTTTATAACCTCACCCTGCTGCATACATTCCTCTGGCCGGTTTGGCCCGGTTACATCATTCCGCATAAGGCTCTGATCCTGCTTATGCCCTGGCTGGTTCTGACAGTGATGATACTGGCGCTCTTTTATGAAAAAGTCATGGATGCCCGTTGGTTGAGATGCCTGTACCCTATGATATTCATTCTCGGCACGTCGGTGTCGGGCGCCTTAAAGAACGATGAACTGGAGCGTACCGTCAAGATAGGAACCCTGGCATATCACGAGCAGTGGAAAGAGGTAAGACTATTGGCTCAGCAGAACATGGGAAAACCATACTACGCATACTATTGGAATGTCTGCAATGCGCGTGAAGGCAGTCTGCCTCAGGATCTGCTCAAGGGCCGATGGTCTTTGCCGGAGAATGCGCTGTTCCTGTCAACAGGCAGGGGAGACCCCTATTTCTCAATGATGTATTTCACCGATGCACTGTTGGAGATGGGCGATATATCACAGGCAACAGACTGCGCATTGCTTGCCCAGACCGTCATGCCGGGTCATTACTCCACCAGAATGCTGCGCCGTCTGGTTCAGATAGCAGTGGTTACGGCCGATTATGACGTAGCCCGCAAGTATCTGAATATACTGATGCGCACCCGCAACCACAGGGCCTGGGCACAGGATCTGCTGGAATCCATTGAAACCGACGATATTCCTAAGCAATATCTGATATGGCGCTCCAGGACAGCGCCCAGAGACCGTTTCTTTGCGCAGGGCGATATAAGGTCATCACTTGCCATATTAGCTCAGGAAAGTCCGGATAACAAAGTAGCCGCAGACTATCTGCTCTGTTCCAACCTGCTTGAGAAAAAAGTCAACACATTTGTCAGCCTTTATGACAAGTATTATCTGAATTCACTGGACAGGACATTCGTGGTTCCGGACCTTTATCAGGAGGCTCTGCTGGTTAACGTCAGTTCCAGGGAGTCTCTCATTGAGACAGCCCGTAAATACAGTCTGTCGCAGGAAGTGGTTGATAAGTACATACATTTTATGGATGCCCGTTCTGCTGATCCCAATGTGCTTATTGATGAAGCACGGGGTACATACTGGCACTACCTGATGGCAGTAAAACTTAACAACAATCAGCAATGAAAAACAGAAACATCATATACCTGTTGTTGGCTCTTGTACTGGCGGGCTGTTCGTCAAGGCCGCAGGATACATTCCAGGGAATGTTCCCCGACTACACGGATATAACCATACCCTGCAACATAGCACCCCTCAATTTCAGGATTGCCAATGCATCGGCCATAAAGGTTCAGGTAAAAGGTGTCAACGGAGAATATAAGTTCAGCGGTCACCGGGGACTTGTAAAATTCCCTGTCAGAAAATGGCACCGTATGCTCAGTGCCGAGACCGGCAACACACTTACGGTAAACGTAACAGCCGGAGAGAACTATCGGGACTCATTCACATGGACGGTTGCACAGGACTCAATTGACAAATACATGAGTTACCGTCTGATTGAGCCTGCATATGAGGTCTGGAGCGGCATACAGATAGAGCAGCGTGACATGGAGAGTTTCGGCTCCCGCCTGTTGGGCGATAACCGCAACGCCGAGCAGTGCTGCATGAACTGCCACACCTCAAACCGCAACGGCACATCATTCATGCACCTGCGCGGAGCCAAGGGCGGCACCATACTGACCCGTGGCGGGCGCAACTATAAACTCAACACCAAGACCGATAACACCGGCGGCGGAGTATACGGTGACATAACCTCCGACGGCCGTTACGCCGTATTTACCACAGCCGATATAACCTTTGCCATCCACAGCCGCACGGATATGAGGATGGAGGTGTATGATAAGCGGTCAGATCTGGTAGTGGTTGATTTTGACAACTTAACTGTAACCGACAGTCCGTCCACCAGCGGCGATGAATTCCAGGAGACATTCCCATGCTTCAGTGCCGACGGCCGTACCATATTCTTTTGCCGTGCCCGTCATCTCACACAGCCGGACAGCATAGACCATATGCACTATGACCTTGCAGTAGTAGAGTTTGACCCCGAGACCGGCCGTATGGGTGACAGGGTTATAACCATAATTCCTGCAGGAGAGAACCTGTCATTCAGCCATCCCAAGGCATCACCCGATGGCCGCTGGCTTATGGTGACCGCCGCCCAGTACGGAACGTTCCCCGTCTGGCATAAGGAGAGTGAACTGTGGCTGATTGACCTGCAGACGCGCAGGATTGACGTGCTGCCTCAGGTAAACGCATACGGTGCCGATACCTATCACAGTTGGAGCGGCAACAGCCGTTGGGTGGCATTTGCCTCCAAGCGTGACGACCTGGTTTACGGACGTCCCTACATCGCGTATATCGGACCGGACGGAAAGGCGGGTAAGCCGTTTGTGCTGCCGCAAAAGGATCCGGACAAATATCTCACTATGCTAAAGTCATTTAACCTTCCGGAACTTTACGCTATACCTGAGATATACAACGCACGTGAGACAGCATCGTTTTACAAGGATGTTGAGGCTGTGCAGTTAAAATACAAACAGTAAAAATCATTGATATGGCATACAGGAAATTCAGGATAGTGCTGTCCAAAGGCTGGACATATATGATCTGCTCTCTGTCAGTGGCTGTATTGGCACTGGTGGGCTGCCGTAGCAAGAAAGTGGCCCAGCAACAGCAGGAGCCCGAGCTGCCGCAGGATGCCGCCGATGCGTCTGATGAGTACCAGACACGCGCCAACAGTCTGGCTCAAACTGTCATTCTGCCGAGTGACTCCAAGGAGGTTCAGGCAATGATCAAACAGGTAAACAGCCTCAAGAAGGACCTGTCGGACCGCATGAACTCCGTAATCTACGGAACCCCAGAGGTAATGCAGCGCCGCGCCCAGGAGAACCGCGCCCTGAGAGCCCGGATAGACTCCCTTGACAACGTAATCAGTAAGGCCCGTCTCAAGTAAATGAATTCACGTTTGGGCTTAGCCAGAAGACTGCTCATGGAATCGGGCCGTGCCGCATTCAGGACCCAGGTGCTGGAGCACAAGCTCTCCCAACTGTTCTGGGAGTGCACCCTGCGCTGTAACCTTAACTGCCGCCACTGCGGTAGTGACTGCCGTAAGACCGCCGGTCTGGAAGATCCTCCCGTGAGTGACCTGCTGGGCGTTCTTGACAGCAGTCCCGCCGGTTTTGACCGCGGCAATTGCGTTGTGATAACCACCGGCGGCGAGCCTCTGGTACGTAAGGATATAGTCCAGGTGGGCGTCCAGATCAAACAGCGCGGATACCTGTGGGGAATGGTCACCAACGGAATGCTACTCACACAGGATAAGGTGAGTGAGTTGGTAGAGACCGGCCTTGACACCGTAGCCATGAGTTTTGACGGCTTTGAACCCGAGCACAACTGGATGCGCGGCAGTGACCAGAGCTTTAAGCGGGCCGATGCCGCCCTGGACTGGTTCAACGAGCATCCGGGCCTGACCTGGGATGTCATAACCTGCGTAAACCAGCGCAACTTCAATTATCTGAACGAACTCAAGGAGTACCTGATAAGCCGCCGCGTAAAGATGTGGCGCATATTCACCGTAGCCCCAATGGGCAGGGCCGTTACTGAGCCCGATCTTATGCTGTCCAATGAGCAGTTCGGCCAGTTGATGGACTTTATAACCATGGTGCGCCGCGAGGGCAGGATACGACTCAATTTCTCATGTGAAGGCTTTGTGGGCCGATACGAGGGCCTGGTACGTGACCACCTGTTCCACTGCATAGCAGGAGTAAGCGTAGCATCCATCTTGAGTGACGGCTCCATATCCGGCTGCCTGAGCATACGCAGCGACTACCACCAGGGCAACATCCACAAGGATAATTTCTGGGATATCTGGGAGAACGGCTTCAAGCCCTACCGCAACCGCCGCTGGATGAAGGCAGGCGAGTGCCGCCACTGCAAAGCCTGGCGCTACTGCCAGGGCGGCGCCATGCACCTTCGCGACTCCGCCGGTCAGATGCTCTCCTGCAACTACCTCAAGTTGATGCAATAAACGACGCAAAGGGGTCGTTTCCCTTTGCGTCACTTTATATCGGCGACCACTTCTGACAGATCAAAACCAAGAATGCATTCGTTTGAATGGTCTAGGCCGTAAAGGGTCTGCGATTTTTCATCATATACTATATCACCCACGCCCACATCCATCATTACTGATTTCAGGAAATTTCCATCCCAATCAAAGAACAGCAGTTCCGGTGCCGCATTCATCGGATCAGGTTGATTTACGGTATAATCACCTGCACCGTAATAAACCATAAAGAAAGATTCCGTGGCAGCAAAATTTGCAAAGTGGATAGGACGAGGATCCATCGTTTCTTCATTTCCGGCAAGATTCGTAATTGTGGTATAAACCACTGGCGAAAGTTTATCGTCAAAAGAGAGTGAACCTTTCTGATGGATTGCAAAGGTTGTGTCATTATCCAGATCGAAGAACAGAATATAATCCATATACATGAGAGGTTCTATTATAAGATTCCGGCTGGGATGCTTGTAAAGTTGACCTCCGACATAATCAAAATCTTCAGGGAAATCATGTGAGAGCATTTTGAAGTATTTCTTCTGTATACTATCATCCATCACTTCATAATCCCTACCATAAAGAGCGCCGTCTTTATCGTTAAACATGGAATTGGCCCGGAATATCTGATTGATATCATTGTTCAAATAGACGAAATCAAAAGTTCTCGGAAATATATAATATCCCTCTTCACCTCCAGACTTGGCCATAGTATAGGGGTAAAAAGGGTTTTCCATGACAATTGTCGTCTTTTGGGACTGCAATGACTGTTGCAGATCCAGCACTTTTATGTTAGAAATTATGTTAGAAAAGCCTTCTCTCAGCGGAATGAGGATATTGCCGTTCTCTCCCTTAAGAGTTTGTCTTGAGAGCATATGGGGAATCTCAAGAAATTCATTCTTGGCTCTCCCTTTGTAGCAAAAACGTCCCAGAAGATTCCATTTAAGGGAATAAACATTCATCAAAGGGCCACCGTTATAAAACATCACTATAAAAAATGAATCGCATAGAGCCAAGTCACTCACGCCCAGTGGAAGATCCACATCGGCCCGGGTTGCTTTAACAGTGATTTTGGACTTGTTTACAAAGTCTGTTTCATGTACGCTAAACAGGAAACGTGATTTACCATTATTACACGAAAGCAAAACAAGTAATGTTACAAGGAGGAATACAATCTTTCTCATAAGCTTATTTTGAAAAGGATAAGGTTTTGCAAATGAACACATTTTTTTTCTCATTTGGATGATAGTGGCGGGGTTATCACCGCTTGCCACGGGCCATCATTCCAACAAAAAAGAAACCCAGACTCCCTTGAAAGCAAGCTTTCAGATGATTCTGGGTTTCTTTTTTGTTGGTGATCCGCTCGGGGCTCGAACCCGAGACCCCATCCTTAAAAGGGATGTGCTCTACCTGCTGAGCTAGCGGATCTACCTCTAATTGCTGTTAAGCGGGTGCAAAATTATGCCTTTTTGCGGATGTGGACAAACTTTTGCCCATTTATTTGACAATCTTGATTGTGCGGCTGCCGGTTTTGAGGAGATAGATGCCCGATGTCAGGTCATTCAGGTCAAACGGCTCGTCGCAACTGATATTGGTGTGTGTCTTGACTGGACGGCCGCTCAGGTCATAGATGGTGTATGTGCCTTCCTGCTCCGTGATTCCATCCTCTCTGTCGGGAACGGTAAACTGCAGTTTCTCTGAATCGGACAGTTTATGGCTTTTTGTTGAGCCGTCAGAATAGGTGGTAACCACGTTGCCGTCCTTGAATGCAATCTTGCGGAGGTTGTCCAGTTGGAGATTCTGAGTCAGGCTGTCAGGGGCTGCAGATGCGGCATCCTGACTGAATGAAGGTACAGTCAGAAAGGCAATTAGAGCAAAAAGGAGCAGCCTTCTCATAAGGTCAGAAATCAAATTTATAACTCAGGCAGACAAATGAACCTGCGGGTTCGTCATCGTCATGTTGGTTCTGCCACATGTACGCCACCTCAAAGTTATGCATTTTATTGAAACTGAATTCAACTCCTGCGGTTAATCTTGACTTTTCAGTCTTGAAGCCGTTGTCTATGTCGTTAAACAACTCATAAGATACGAAAGGATCAAATTTCCAGTGGGGTATGTCATAATCCAGGCCTATTCTGGAACGGAGTTGCCTCTTTTCCTGGGCAGATTTTCCGGACTCGTCAGTGCGTATGTAATACTCGCTTCCGGCTATCTTAGTGTAGTTTTTGTCTGTCCAGTTTGTCTGACCGTCATCATGTCTGTATTTGTCAACTGAATAGGTGGCACTGTCTATATGTGTGAACTGATAGGCCTCACGCACGGATATCTTGAGACGTCCCAACTCCCATGCGGCCTGCAGTGAAGCGGTTATGCGGTGACGGGTGTCAACGTATGAGTTTCTCAGGTTGAAATCGTAATTGTTATTGATGTAGAACTGGGGTTCCAGTTTGTTCTCAACGCCATCGGCATCATCCTTATACTTGGTTGACCAGTCCTTGTATACGTTCATGTACCTGTATCCCAAACCGGCTTTGACGGTGAATGTCTTGGCGTCATTGCGGTAAAGACGCTTGTTCAGAGACAGGCCGATGCTCCAGCGGTCGGTCTTGCTGAAGTTGTCAGTCTGATAGTATTTGGCCTCAACTGCTGCGTCCAGACCTTTGGTGATCTTCTTTTCAACCCCTATGCCGCTCCTCAAGCCCCAGTTTGACTGGGCCGATAAGGATACGGAAATAAGAAACAGACCTGCTGTAAGTAGGAACTTTCTCATTTGATCTTTCCGGTTTTCATTACTGAATCAATGGTGCCGAACTCATCCATGATAGGCTCGTAGTAAATCTTGATGATAGCGGAGTCCTTAAGGAAATCAACGTTGCCCACCTCAATGCGGATGATCTTGAGTCCCAGACGTTTCTCCAGATCGGCCTTGAGTTCATCCTCCTTGCCGTGTGCAACCAGTTTGACGTTGTCATACTTGATGAGCTTGGAGGGGACATGTTTCATCCACTTGGTATTCTCGCAGATGGCCAGTGCTATGATGAAGATCAGGTTGGTACCCAGAAGTTCAAAGTAACTTACGCTGGTGGCCAGTCCGTTGATGGCAGCCACGGCAATGATTACGAACATATAGGTCATCTCGCGGATGGGAACCTGCTCGGTACGGTACTTGATGATGCCGAATATGGCAAACAGACCCAGTGCGAATCCGATCTTGAGTTTTACGCCTCCCATCAGGTATATGAGCAGGAATATGCTCACTCCTATGATTGAGAATGTAAAGTAGTAGTCACGTCTCTTGGCCTTTGGATAGTAGAATGCGTGAACAATGATTCCGATGGTGATGACGTTGATGAGCAGACGCATTATCATCTCCCATACGCTTGACCATGCAGGCCAGAACGGGGTGGATCCCAATGATGAGAGGATACCCTGGGCCTCATCACCGAAAAGTTCCTCTTCTTCGGCTGCTGCGGCAGCAAGCTGGCTGAGTCCGCCC
>JAFXMB010000070.1 GCA_017530735.1 Bacteroidaceae bacterium
GAAATTACCATGAGAGACAATGTTTTACACAGTAAGAGTAGGGATTTTGCTATACGCATAATCAACTGTTACAAATATCTGAACAGTGAAAAACACGAATTTATTATGTCCAAACAACTGCTACGTTGTGGAACTAGTATTGGAGCTAATACTGTAGAAAGTAAGAACGCTCAAAGTCGTCCTGATTTTCTCAGTAAACTCAATATAGCATTGAAGGAGGCCGACGAAACCACTTATTGGTTAGACCTCCTTCATGTTTGTAATTATCTGAATGATGAATCTTTCAATTCACTAAATAAGGATTGTCGTGAAATAATCGGTTTATTAACTTCAATCATCAAAAAACTAAAACAATCAACCATTTAATTTTCAATTTTCAATTCTCAATTTTCAATTTTAAAATACTCATTTTGTAGTATTGTTCCAAAGTTTATAAAAGTCTACTTTTGCAGTCAAATTAAGGGACAATGACTTTACGCGAACTTAAGATTGGTGAGAGTGCTGTGGTTAAGGCAGTTGGGGGAGAGGGCGCTTTGCGTCAGCATTTCCTGGATATGGGTCTGCTGCCGGGCGTTGAGGTTAAGCTCTTGAAATTTGCGCCGATGGGCGATCCGATGGAGCTTTTGGTTCGTGGGTATACTCTCTCTCTGCGTCTTGAAGAGGCTTCAAAGATAAAAATGGTACCAAAGGGGTCAGACCCCAATGGTACTCTTTTGGAAAATGTACCAATGGGGCCTGACCCCAATGGTACCGATTTTGGTTATAATCTGTCGTTGCACGAGCATAACTCGCATCCGGGTTTGGGTGAGGCTGGTAAGTATCATGATCCTACTCATGAGAATGCTTTGCCTAAGGGTACGGTGCTCCGATTTGCGCTGGCCGGTCAGCAGAACTGCGGCAAGACTACCTTGTTTAATCAGTTGACGGGCTCCAATCAGCACGTGGGTAATTTCCCGGGCGTGACTGTGGACCGCAAGGACGGCCAGATCAAGGGTCATCCGGATACGCTCGTTACAGACCTTCCGGGTATATATTCGCTTTCGCCCTACACTCAGGAGGAGACGGTTTCGCGCCAGTTTATTATTGAGCAGAAACCTAACTGCATCATCAATATTGTCGATGCCACGAACATTGAGCGCAACCTCTATCTGACGGTTCAGCTCATGGAACTGGGCGTGCCTATGGTGCTGGCTCTCAATATGATGGATGAGCTGACGGGTAATGGCGGATCGGTCCGAGTCAACGAGATGGAGCGTATTCTGGGCATTCCGGTGGTGCCGATATCGGCCGCAAAGGGCGAGGGTATCAAGGAGTTGGTGGAGCACGCAATCCATGTGGCTGAGTATCAGGAGGTTCCCGCCAGGACCGATTTCTGCACAAAGGATGATCACGGTGGCGCTGTTCACCGCTGCCTGCATAGCATAATGCACCTGGTTGAGGATCACACCGAGCGGGCCGGTATTCCGGGCCGATTCGCAGCCGGCAAACTGGCTGAGGGTGATACCCAAGTGCTTGAGGCTCTGCAACTAACTCAGAACGAGAAGGAAACCATGGAACATATTATCCTGCAGATGGAGGAGGAGCGTGGCATGGACCGCGCGGCCGCCATTGCGGATATGCGTTTCTCATTTATAGAAAGGCTTTGTAATCAGACGGTTATCAAACCTCAGAAGAGCCGCGAATACATCCGCAGCCGCAGGATAGATAAAGTATTGACGGGCCGATGGACCGCAATCCCAATATTCCTGGTTGTGATGTGCCTGGTTATCTGGCTCTCAATCGATGTGCTGGGCGCACCGCTGCAGGACTGGCTGGATCAGGGAATCCAGGCTCTTGCCGGCGTTTGCGTTGCCGGTATGGAGAAGGCCGATATATCGCCGGCAATCATTTCATTGGTTGAGGACGGTATCTTTGGCGGCGTGGGAAGCGTGCTGAGTTTCGTTCCCATCATCATCATCCTGTTCTTCTTCCTGAGTCTGATCGAGGACAGCGGTTATATGGCCAGAATAGCCTTCGTGACCGATAAACTGCTGCGTAAGTTGGGCTTATCGGGCCGTTCTATCGTGCCTCTGCTCATCGGCTTTGGTTGTTCGGTTCCGGCGGTTATGGCCACCAGGACGTTGCCATCGGCCCGTGACAGAAAGATGACGATTCTGCTGACTCCGTTCATGAGTTGCAGCGCCAAGATTCCTATTTACGGATTCTTTACTAATGCTTTCTTCCCTGGTAAGGGCGGTCTGATTCTGGCCGGTCTGTACCTGCTGTCGATACTTGTGGGCGTGATTGTGGCTCTTGTGACCAAGCTTTTCCGCAAGAATTACGTGGCTGCGCCGTTCGTGATGGAACTGCCGAATTACCGCATGCCGGGCCTCAAGAACGTGAGCCATCTGCTTTGGGACAAGACGAAGGACTTTGTTCAGAGGGCCTTCACTGTGATATTCGTGGCTACGATCGTGATTTGGCTGCTGCAGACGTTTGATTTCCGCTTCAATATGGTGGAGAACGGCGAGGGTAGTATGATGGCTTGGGTTGCAGGCGTTCTGGAGCCTCTGTTCCGTCCGCTTGGACTGGGCGATTGGCGCATCGTGACATCGTTTGTAAGCGGTTTCCTGGCTAAGGAGAGCGTGGTTGCGACGATGGAGGTGCTTGGCGTTACCGAGTCGCTGACCGTTATCACCGCTGTGCCGATGCTCATATTCAGCCTGCTTTACACTCCTTGCGTTGCTGCAATCAGCAGCGTGCGCCGCGAGCTTGGTGACAAGTGGGCAATCTACGTTGTAATCTTCCAGTGCGTGATTGCCTGGGTGGTATCCTGGCTTGGCTACTTAATTGCATCGGCTGTATTATGAATGCTGCAACAATTATCGCAATCGTCGTCATTACAGCCCTTGTAGTTTGGGCTGTAATATCATCCATCCGCAAAAGAAAGGACGGCTCAGCCTGCTGCGGCTGCTCCATGAAGGACTGCTGTTGCAAAAAATGATAC
This sequence comes from Bacteroidaceae bacterium, assembly GCA_017530735.1. Taxonomy (GTDB): domain Bacteria; phylum Bacteroidota; class Bacteroidia; order Bacteroidales; family Bacteroidaceae; genus Colenecus. Next base: position 2,987 of record JAFXMB010000070.1, read on the forward strand.
CATTGGGGTCAGACCCCATTGGTATCATTTTCGCGAAAATAGTACCAAAGGGGCCTGACCCCAATGGTACTATTTTGCTAAATTTGCAGGTCAAAATTCAATTAGCATGAAAAGATTTATGATGGTCCTGTTAGGACTCTTTGTGTGGGGCATTTCATCGGCCCAGGTTGTTTATCAAGACAGAAACGTAAGCATCGTCGTTGAGGACGGCTGGAAGATTCTGCATGGTGATAGAGTTGTTGCATTCGGCGATGGTCCGGTGGACGTGAACAACATGCCGCCGGCTTTCAAAGGAATACTGAAAATGTACGCCGAACTGCCTGCTCAGCAGTCGGTTATGCGCGCACAGGCCAGGGGCGGTGTCAAGGCGCCGGCCGCTACTGTCGAGCCGCTCATTACTACTCAGTGGAATCAGGGAGCCCCGTATAATCAGGCATTCCCCACGGTAAAAGGCGAGCCGACGCTGGTTGGTTGCTCCACAATTGCGACCGCGCAGGTGCTGAACTATTACCGCCACTGCAACGATCTGAATCTGCAGGGTAAGAATCAGGCTTTCAGCGTGTTGACATCGGACTACTTCTATGATATGGAAAAGACTTTCGAGGGCATTTTTTACAATTACTCCTATTCTTTCCTGCCGGATTTTGACGAGATCAATGCCGATACGGCAAAGCTGTCGGGCTTTCTTTTTGGCGTTGCTCTGGCTCAGCACGCGTATTTTGATGTTGACGGTACAATGACGTCCATTTACACACAACGCGGCGCATTGGACAACATATTCGGCTATGATTATGATCTTTATGAGGATGCAAAGTCGATTGAGGACAGCATAATCGCGTCGTTGCAGAAGGCGCGTCCGCTGATTATTTCGGGTAATAATGAGGTATCGGGCCACTCATTCAATATTGACGGTTACAAGGACGGCAAATTCCACATCAATTACGGTTGGGGCGGTCTGTACGACGGCTGGTATGAGATGTCGGAGTGCTTCTTCACGGATAATCTGAAGGCGGTTTCGGCGTACCCATCGGACGGAACCAGGGTTAAGATGCAGTTCTTCCCGAAGTCGATTCATATTGAGGGCGTAGACGTTGACTATGACGAGATTTTCGAGATGGAACCGGCCTGGGAGGGTGCTGAGTCGTATACTCCCAAGGGTACCGTGACGCTTGAGCCCGGTCAGTACACTTTCTACTTCATTTATCCCGACGGTCAGACGATTGCGCCTTATCTGGAGGATTTCAGGCCTCTCAGCAAGATGCATGAGAGCGTGATTTCTTACGGAAAGTACATCAACTCGCCGGCGCTGTTCAATGTTGAATATAAGTGCAATGTCAATTTCTGGCATTCACCCGAGATGGGTTACATAGAGGTTCTGGCGAACATGTTTGAGGATGCCGATTTCCCGAACTATACCGTTTCGCTGCTTATTGACGGGCAGACCAGGCCGATGACTCTGGGGCTGCACGATCCGATTTGGGACAGTTACAATTTCAATGATACGGTCAGTCTGGCCCCCGGAATGCATAAATTCAAGTTCTTTATTGCCGAGAACGACACCACCGTTGGTAAGGCCGAGCGTTGCGGACCAGGTCCCTGGGACGTTTTTTACGGCATGCAGGAGAACGGAATGGGATGGTCATCGACCTATACCGATTCGCCCATAAACATCATTGTGAAAGATTTTGCCGTACCCGTGAAGGGCGACACCGTTACGTCAAGTGGCATCCGCGTGGCGATTTACCTTGACAAGTACATGGATACCCGCATTAGGATTCTTGATTACAATGTCGATGTGCCCGCTAAGGTGCCTGTAATCAGGGCCGATGAGTCCGGGCTGATGTACAACCTTCTGGGTCTGCCGGTTGAGCGTGCATCGGGCATTATCATCCGCAACGGCAAGAAGGTGCTGGTGAAATAACAAAATAGTACCAAAGGGGTCAGACCCCAATGGCACTTTTTTTGAAAAATGATACCATTGGGGTCTGACCCCTTTGGTATCATTTTGTATCTTTGGGGAAAACTAACTGAACTATGCTTTTTGATAAACAGACCTACACCAGCCGCAGAGCCACACTTAGAGACAAGGTGGACAGCGGCCTTATAATCCTTCTTGGTAATAACAACGCCCCGTGCAACTACCCCGCAAACGGCTACACATTCCGTCAGGACAGCTCGTTCCTGTACTTTACCGGTCAGGACCGCGACACTCTGGCACTGGTAATTGATGCCGACAGCGGACAGGAATGGCTTTTGGGCGATGACATTGATATTGAGGATATTATCTGGACTGGATTCGTTCCGTCCGTGGCCGATTTGGCTGCTTCGTGCGGTGTGAACAACAGTGCTCCTTTCGGCAAACTGGCCGAGATGGTGGCCGATGCACGCAAGGCTGGGCGAGAGATCCATTTCCTGCCGCCATACCGTCACGACCACATGATTCTGCTGTCCGATATGCTGGGAATCCACCCTTTGAAGACACGTTCGGCCGCATCGGTCAAACTGATTAAGGCGGTTGTCGATATGCGCTCCGTCAAGTCCGATGCTGAGATTGAGGAAATCGAGCGCGCCATGGCCATCGGCTATAAGATGCATACTGCTGCGATGAAGCACTGCAAACCCGGTGTGACCGAGAAGTCTATCGGCGGCATAATGGAGGGAATAGCAATGAGTTACGGTGCAAAAGTATCGTTCAGCAGCATCGTCTCCATGCACGGCGAGATTTTCCACGGGGATCCGTCTCTGAAGCCGCTCGAGGCCGGACGTCTGCTTCTGGTCGATGCCGGTGCCGAGACGGTGAACAACTATTGCAGCGACAATACTCGTACTATACCTATCAGCGGCAAGTTCACTTCCAAGCAGCGTGACATCTATTCCATTGTCGAGGCCTGCCACGACCTTGTTATCGAGAAGGCCCGCCCCGATATGAAATGGCTTGACATGCATCTGGATGTATGCCGCCTCATGACCGACCGTCTGAAAGACCTGGGTCTGATGAAGGGTAATACCGATGACGCCGTTGCCGCCGGAGCACACGCAATGTTCCTGCAGCATGGTCTGGGCCACATGATGGGTATGGACGTGCACGATATGGAGGGCCTGGGTCAGATCTACGTTGGCTTTGACGATGAGGTTCGCCCGTCCACGCAGTTCGGCACAAATTGCTTAAGATGCGGCCGACGCCTCCAGCCCGGCTTTGTAATGACTGATGAGCCCGGCATTTATTTCATTCCCGCTTTGATTGACAAATGGAAGGGCGAGGGTATGCATAAGGAGTTCCTCAACTACGACGCAATTGAAAAGTACCGCGATTTTGGAGGAATCCGTCTGGAGGACGACATCCTGATCACTCCCACCGGCTGCCGCGTCCTTGGTGCCGATATCATCCCGTACCATCCCGACGACGTGGAAGCGTTCATCAGCTGAGGACATTGGGGACGGTTCTTTTTGGCACCATTTTCGAAAAAAAGTGCCAAAAAGAACCGTCACCAATGTCCTCATTTTAACTTTGGTGGGAAATTTGAATCTTAATGATAGAACCCATTATAAAATGATGCTTATGAAACGGATTATTTGGATAATGGCTTTTATGATTCTGACGGTGAATGTATTTGCTGCGCAGAGTTGGAAGAACGAGACTCTTAAGTATTCTCTCCATATTGGGCCGATAAAGGCGGGCGAGGCAAGATTCATTACCCGAAACACCACTTTTGAGGGCCGGAAGGTGGTCCGTATGGACCTGATTGCGCGTACCACGAGCGCTGCCGAGAAGATTTTCAGCATGAACGATACGCTTACTACATATCTGGAGGCCGATAACGTGCGCCCGGTATATTTCCGCAAATCGTGCAACGAGGGCGGTGACGTTTATACTGAGACGGCCCGATACACGTACGCTCAGGACGGACTCTGCCGTGCGCAGATGCGCAAGAACTACATGGACGGACGCGTAAAGGAGCGCACCGAGAGCAGCCGCACTGCGGTGTATGATATGGTGAGCGTTATGGGTTACGCCCGCGCCATGAACACATCGGGCATGAAGGAGGGGCAGCACATCGATTTCCGTCTGGTGGATGCGGCCGAGATTCTGGACGAGTGCCTGATTTACCAGGGCAAGGAGACGGTAAAGGTATCGGGCAAAAAGTATAACTGCCTGGTATTCAAACTTGTGGAGCCTTACATGGAGAAGGGAAAGAACAAGTTCCGCGACATTCTTACCATCTATATAACCGATGACAACGCGCGCAAAATCGTTCAGATGGACATCAAGTTCAAGGTCGGTTCGGCAAAAGCCAAGCTAATTGAAAATTGAGAATTGAAAATTGAGATTTAACAAAGAGGATTAAACTATATAATAGTTAGAAGAATCAAAGTATAAACCTTAAACAATAGAATGCAAATGAGAAAACTTATGGTTGCCGCTATGATGCTTGCGGCAGTGAGCCTTTCGGTCAATGCGGCTAAGAAGGATAAGAAGGAAGTATCCGAGCCGGTTCTTGGCATCAAATCAGGTGTTATAACAATGGCTAACAATATGGGCCAGTTCCAGGGTTTTGGCGGCGGCATGGGCGGCGGCCAGTTTGGCGGCGGCCAGCGTCCCCAGGGTGCTCCCCAGGGCGGTCGTGGCGGTCAGGGCGGCCAGCGTGGCGAGCGTCAGATGAACTTTGACCCCAGCCAGATGGTTACCAAGATATATTTTGATGATTACGGCAAGAAGACCGTAACCGTTACAACCCGCGGTGAGGCCGGAACAACCCGTTCACTGGTTATCGGCGAGGATAACTACCAGATCAACGACGCAGAGAAATCGGCCACAAAGATGCCGTCATTCGGCGGACGTCGTGGCGGTCAGGGCGGAGGTCGCGGTATGGGCGGCTTCGGCGGCGGTATGATGGGCGGTATGGGCGCTCAGACTACTCCTATGTTCGACTGGGAGAACCTGGATGCCAAGACCATCAAGAAGAACAAAATCAAGGAGTTAGGTGAGGAGGAAGTTGCAGGCGTAATGTGCAAGATGTACTCCGTAACCCAGAGCAACCAGGGTTATCAGACTCAGATGACTTTGTGGATATACAAGAACCTGACAATGAAGTCAGAGACCGTTACTGATTACGGCACAATGGGCCAGACCGTTGAGAAGCTTGAGGAGACCGATGTTGATCCCGCACTGTTTGAACTCCCGGCCGATTATAAGGTAGAGGAGATGCAGATGAACTTTGGTGGCGGCGCTGGCATGGGTGGCTTCGGCGGCGGCATGGGCGGCGGTGACTTCGGTGGCGGCGGCTTCGGCGGAGGCGGCGGCTTTGGCGGCGGTGC
>JAFXMB010000071.1 GCA_017530735.1 Bacteroidaceae bacterium
AGCATCTTGCCGTTCATCATGCCGGGCTTGAGGTTCTCGGCACCTGTCAGACCGGTCTCCTCGGACACCGTAAACAGGCACTCCACCGGACCGTGCTCAATCTCCTTGCTGTCCAAAACAGCCAGCGCCATGGCTATACCCATGCCGTCATCGGCCCCCAGGGTGGTGCCGCGAGCCTTGAGCCAACCGTCCTCAACGTAAGTCTCAATGGGCTGGGTCATGAAATCGTGGTCCAGGGTGGCATCCTTCTCGCAGACCATATCCTGGTGCGCCTGCAGAATCACCGTCTGCCGGCCCTCAAATCCGGGAGTTGCGGGCTTGGAAATGAGCACGTTACCAACCTCATCCTTCTTTGCGGCAAGCCCGCGTGCGGCTGCGAACGACATAAGGTACTCACCCATTTTCTCCTCACGGCCCGATGGACGCGGAATCCTGCAGATTTCCAGGAAAATATCCATCACTCTCTTAGACCAATCTATCTTTTCCATATATATTTTAATAAATTATAATAATGCCTTAACAACTCAAAAATGCTTCCCAAAAATACATTATTCTTGGCATTAATTCAACTAAAATCCATAACTTCGCGCCGCATATGTGGAAAACGTTTCTTACAGTTGTACTTTTCCTTTTTGCCGCAGTTCTATTAATGTCAGTAAGCATTCTGCTTAAGAAGAACGGCAAATTCCCCAACATACATGTTGGACGGAATCCTGCAATGAGAAAGAGAAACATAGGATGCGTTGAAGAGCAGGACAGAGAGGCACAAAGAGTCAATCCTCTGGCCGTTAATGAAAAAGTAAATAATTGAATTTAGCTATATGAACTTCAAATCAGTTACATCATTCGTACTGTCATCAGTGATGGTTCTCGGTTTCACCCAGTGCTCACAGCAGGCAGCCGCTCCCCAGCAGCAGGCACCTATTGCAGTATCAGGTTTAAAGATCGCCTTCATTGACGTTGATTCACTTCTGGCCAACTACGCCTTCTATCAGGATCTGGCAGAGGAAATGACCCGCAAGGAGGAGAACTACCGTCTGGCTCTCACAGAAGAGAACAACAAACTCCAGAAAGAATACGCCGATCACCAGAATAAGATCAAAAACAGCGTTTACTCATCAGTAGAGCGCGCTCAGTCTGAGGAAAACAGACTCCAGAAAAAGAATCAGGCTCTGATTGAGAAGAGTGAAAAGTACAGCCAGGAACTCATGGCTGAGAGCAACGCAAACTCACAGAAGATCAGCGAGACCGTTGACAACTACGTAAAGGAGTACAACAAGACTCACGGTTATGACCTCATCGTAACAAAGGCCAGTCTGCTCTTTGCAAATGAGGCTCTCAACATCACCGCACAGATTCTGGACGGTCTGAACGCCGCTTACAACAACCAGTCTGACAAGTAACAGACATTACAACATCATAAAGGTCATTCCAAACCGGAATGGCCTTTTTTATTCCCATTTTTATTACCTTTACCTATCCATTAAAAAATTACATCTTATGAGAACCCTTAGGTATATCTTTGTTGCAGCCTTTATGGCATGCATTCCTTTTTCAGTAAGCGCTCAGTTCATGTTTGGAGGCGGCAACCGCGCAGCCCAGGACAGCCTGCGTAAGATTGCGGCGGCCGATTATGCCGATATGCTGGCAAAAGTGGGCGTTGGAGAGCCCCGTGAGGGCCGTCAGCCCAACAACCCCGATGAGAGCAAGCACCCCAACTACGATGAGCTCATAGCCAACCCCTACCCCTTCTATCCCGATCCGCTCATCACCGAGAGCGGCAAGAAGGTCAAGAACGCCAAGATGTGGTACAAGACCCGCCGTCCCGAGATTGTAAAACTCTTTGAGGACAACGTCTACGGCCGCATCCCCGACAACGTACCCGGCGTGAAATGGGAAGTCACCAGTGAGGAGAAAAAGGAGTTCGCCGGCACGCCCGTAGTTGTCCGCATGCTCAAAGGTGTGGTTGACAACTCCTCATACCCCGCAATAACAGTCGAGATCCAGGCCAACGTAGTCTACCCTGAAGGCAAGCAGAACCTGCCCGTAATCATAGAGTTCGGATTCGGTGGCGGTGATCCCACACGCGTACGCGGCAACCAGAAATCATGGCAGCAGATGGTAATAGAGCGCGGTTGGGCCGCTGCCACCATCAACCCCTCATCAATCCAGGCCGATGCCGGATCAGGCCTTACCAACGGCATCATAGGACTCTGCAACAAGGGCCAGTTCCGCCAGCCCACAGACTGGGGTTCACTCCGCGCATGGGGCTGGGGCCTGTCACGCCTTATAGACTATTTTGAGTCCGATAAGACATTCGATGCCACCAAATGCGCCATCGAGGGCGTATCCCGCTACGGCAAGGCATCATTGGTAGCCATGGCGTTCGAAGAGCGCATTGCAGCCGGATTCATTGCATCATCAGGTAAGGCCGGAGCAGCCGGATGGCGCCGTGACTGCGGTGAGAGCATCGGCAACATAGTATCAAACGAGGAGTACCACTGGGTATGCGGCAACCTTATAAAATACGGCACCGATCCTTATACCGAGAATGACCTTCCGGTCGATCAGCATGAACTCATAGCCCTGTGCGCCCCGCGTGCCTGCTTCATCTCAACCGGCAGCTGGAACGGCGACAAATGGCAGGATGTGGTTGGTTCGTTCATATCGGCCTCAAAGGCATCGCCCGTGTATGAGCTCTTAGGCTACAAGGGCGTAGGCACAGACCTGTTCCCCGGCATGGACAACGGACTTATGGATGGCCGCCTGACCTATCGCCAGCACCACGGCGGACACGAGGCCGGTCCCAACTGGCCCTTCTTCCTGGACTTCTTTGAGCGTGAAGTCGTTTCAAAATGATGCAATTGGGGCGTGACCCCAATTGCTCGTTTTAACATTTTGCGGATTGTTACGTCTTAATAGTAGAAACACTTAAAGACTACAACGATGAAAACTAAAATGATGATGATTGGCATTGCAGTTGCAGCGCTTCTGCTTTGCACCGAGAGTGTTCAGGCACAGTCCAGAGTAGTTCGTAGAGACCGCACACCCGAGCGCGCCGAAGACCGTCACATTGACCGTCCGGATCCCCGCCGTTCAGGTAACTTAATAGTTCCCGCACCGGAGCGTCCCCGTGTAAAAGTGGTTGACAATGAGGTGATACGTTCGTTTGACCGTGAGAGATATGACTCCAACCGTCTCAAGATGGCCGATATGATATTCAGCACAGGCGGATATATGACCACCGAGCAGATAGTTCGCGTATCCCGTGCATTTGACTATGACAGCAACCGCGTTAAGTTCCTCAGGAACGCATACCGCAACTGCGTAGACCGTTACAACTACTATATGGTACTTGGAACGCTTGACTACAGCAGCAGCCGTGAGAAGATCATAGACTATGTACTTGACCAGAAGGAGGACATGCTTCGCGAGACTGAGCTTGTACGGAAGGTAAGCGGATCTGACATGACAGCCATTCTCAAGGCGCTCAAGAACGAGAGTTTTGACTCAACACGCGGCAAGATGGCAAGGATGATTGTTTGCGGCAGCCTGCTTACATCACGTCAGATAGCCGACATGGCCAAGACATTCAGCTTTGACAGCAAACGATACGACTTCCTGGTTTACGCCTACAATTTCTGCGCCGATCCACAGAATTACGTAGTGGCGGTAAATACGCTTGAGTTCTCGAGTAACAGGAACAATCTGATGAAAAAAATATCACGGCGTTAACCGTGATATTTTTTTTATCCTTATTTGAAGTAATCTTCCAACGCTTGCTCCAGTTCCTTATCCCTTAGGTTGCGGGCTATGATTGTGCCCTCGGAGTCAATAAGGAATGTGCTTGGAATTGCGGTAACAGAATACTTTACAGCAGCAGAGTTCTGCATATCCTCACCGTTCCACATCTGAACCCAGTTCATACCGTTGTTCTTGACGGCACGGATCCACTCCTCGGTTCCGTCATCAACTGAAAGGCTTACAATCTCAAAGCCTTTTGAATGGAACTTCTTGTAAGCAGCCTTGAGGTTGGGAATCTCATTGAGACAGGGAGTGCACCAGCTTGCCCAGAAGTCAAGCAGAACCACCTTGTTCTTGCTTACGTAGTCAGAGAGTTTTGCAGTGCCCTCATAACCGTCTTTCTTATCCAGAATGGGAGCCTCAAAATCAATGTAAGGATGTCCAAGGCTGGTAGCCAACTGAGCCTGTGTCATGGCAGTAAGCTGCAGCAGGGCCATATCCTGACCGAATGTAGGAGCCAGTTTCTCAATCAGTCCCATCAGGACCTCGGGCTCAAACATGCTGTAGTTCTCAATCAGCTGCTGATAACCGTACAGTTTGTTGGCGTTCTCCTCAATGCTCTGAGCCAGAACAGAGGTGAAACGCTCCTGAAGGTCACCCATCTGGGCGTAGAACTCGCTGGCATCGCCATCGGCGGCAAGAGTCATGCGGATCTTATCCTCCAACTCATCGGCCTCCTCATTGAAGACATCGGTATCGTCGTAGAACTTCTGGAATGCATCGTTGTTGGGTGTACCTGCAACCAGCTGGTTGTTTTTCTCAAGGTCTACCATAACGATTATCTCTCCCCTCTCCAGGAACAACTGGCAGCCTCTCATGCTCTCACCGAAATCAAATGTGATAACGGCAACCTGAGCGGTGTCGGTCTTACCCTTGAAAGTGAACTTGCAGTCTTTTACGGTTGTTGAATCCAGATCAACCAGACCGTCATAATCCAAGGCGCTGAGCCTTACCATAGTGCCGTCTTCAAGACCCGGAATCTCACCTTTTATCTTATAGGAATCTTTTCCGCAGTTTACCAGCAGAAGAGATGCCAAGGCAACGAACAGAATCCTTTTCATAAATTACTTGATTAAATATTGTGAACTAATTGACTCGTTACTGATGACCCTGCGGATAGTCTCCGCAAACATCTGTGCTACAGAAAGCTGCTTGAGTTTCTTGCAGGGGATTGAGTTACGGTAAGGTATGCTGTTGGTAAAAATGATCTCCTCCAACTGTGAGTTGTCCACGCGTACGGGAGCATCACCTGACATAACGCAGTGTGAAGCAAGGGCGCGTACAGACTTGGCACCGGCCTCCATCATCACGTCACCAGCCTTGCAGATTGTACCGGCAGTATCAACGATATCATCTACAATAACCACGTTCTTACCCTGAACGTCACCGATAATGCGGATGTCATCAACCACATTGGCGCGGGTACGTGTCTTCTGGCAGAGTACCAGAGGCACATCCAGGAACTTGGCGTATGCGCTGGCACGCTTACTGCCGCCTACATCAGGAGCAGCCATAACCAGTTCATCCAGTTTAAGGCTCTGGATATAAGGCAGGAACACCATCGATGCATACAGATGGTCAACGGGAACATCAAAGAAACCCTGAATCTGGTCTGCATGAAGGTCCATTGTGATCAGACGGTCAATACCGGCGGTGCTGAGCATATCGGCCACCAGCTTGGCGCCTATTGATACACGCGGCTTGTCCTTACGGTCCTGACGTGCCCAACCAAAATAAGGAACGACAGCGTTTACTGACTTGGCCGATGCACGCTTGGCTGCGTCAACCATAAGCAGAAGCTCCATAAGATTGTCCGATGACGGGAATGTGGACTGAACCAGGAATACATCCCTACCGCGGATTGATTCCTCATAAGACACTGCAAACTCGCCGTCTGCAAAATGAGCCACATTCATGTTGCCCAGGGGGCAGTTAAGGTAATCGCATATCTCTTTGGCCAGGTACATAGTGTTTGTACCGCAAAAGACCAGAAAGGAATTGCTTGAATCCATTAAGATCTGTTGTTTAGTAAAATTTTACAGTGCAAAGTTACAAATAATTAGGACGCACCCATTGACGGCACGTCCTAATTTAATAATATTTATCAACAGGTCTTTCAGGCCCTGTGATTACTTCTTGTAGTAAGGAAGATCACCCTTTGCCCAGTCTGAATTTGAGCCCTCTTCCCAACCGGCATTCTGGGTCAGAACACCCTCTGAGAGGACAATCTCGCTCTCAGGAATCTTAAAGAAGCCACCGCCTGTAGCAGCGTAACGGGCCATGAAATGACCGGGAGCGCTCCACTGGTATGTGCCGGCAACACCCTGGTTCAGGATGTTGTTTCCTTCCTGATTCGTTACAATGACGCTTACCATATTCCAACGGCGCAGGTCATTCCAGCGCAGAGCCTCGCAGCAAAGCTCATAACGACGCTCCTTAACCAGATTGTCAAAGCTGTAAGCAACATCGGGCAGTCCGGCACGTGCACGTACTGCATTCAGACCGCTCTTGCCGCCAATGATGACAGCACCGTCGGTAAGTTCTGAGTGCATGAGCAGCACATCGGCAAAACGCAGCCAAACAAGAGACTGGGTAAGACCGGTCTGCTTGTTGTTAGGACCGCCGTATCTCATAGCGTAAGACTCATAAAGTGTTGTGCTGTCTGCCGAGTAGGCACCGCATCCCAGGTACTTCTTGCAAAGCAGGTCAGTGTTCTCAACCTCCTTGGCTGCATCACCTGCATAAGAAGGAATCTCAACGGCACGCTTGCAGATTGAACCCTCACGGCGATAGTCACCAGCATAGTCGGGATCGGCAGCCCAGTCAGTCCACAGGGTCTCGCAAACAGGACCGTTGGAGTAACCGGTAGCATTGAACGGGAATGATGAAGCGCCGGCCTTACGGGGATTGTAGAACTCAACGATACGGTTATGACGCTGCTCACCTGAAGTGAATGAACCCTTGTTTGACATCTTTACGGCAAACATGCTCTCGGGGTTCTCATCGGTCTCCCATACAAGTCCGTTGTCATGTGCATACGGATAACTCCTTGCAGTGTAAGGATTTGTATAAGGCCACAGGTTACGCTGATCAGTCACCAGGCTGTGTCCGCTGTTGGTAATGCGGTCTGCAAGCCATGCAACAACCTGATCCTTTGTAACAGAACCGCCGTCTACCAGAGGCAGGGAAGTCTTGTTATAGAAACCGGTGTAGAACAGCCATACGCGGGCCATCATACCCTCGGCAGCCCACTTGGAGGCCTTACCTTCACCAAAGTCGGGATAACGCTTGGCGGGGAATATCTCAATGGCCTTCTTCAGGTCCGATGCAATCTGAGCGTAAATCACATCGGCCGATGACTTGGGCAGGTTCTCAGGAGCGGTCTTGAGTCTGAGAGGAGCCTCACCGAACACCTGTACCAGGTTGAAATAGTAGAATGCGCGCAGGAAATAAGCCTCACCGAGCAACTGGTTCTTTGCCTCATCCGATGACCAGGAAGACACGTTATCCATGGTCTCAATGGCGTTGTTTGCGCGGAAGATACCCTGGTAACGCTTGTCCCAAAGGTTCAGAAGTTCATCCTTCTTGTTGCACATAAGGCGGTCACAGGCCTGTGCACCTATATTACTCTGGCTGCCGCCACCCAGACGGTCATCACTGGCCAGGTCAAATATGAAGAACGGATCACTCTCAGGATCCTCAAGGTTATTGTTCATTACGGTGTAGATACCGGCCACCATCTGCTGAGCATCGACCTCAGTCTTGGGGAAGTTACCCGTATTTTTCTTTGTAAGGCTCTCTGTATCAAGAAAATCCTCACAACCCACCAGACACATTGCACCTATCGCAAGTGAGCAGATATATGTTATCTTTTTCATAACTTTCAAGATATTAAAGTGTTAAGTTGAGACCGAATATCCATGAGTTGGAACTCGGATAGTTACCTACATCAACACCTGAGCACCAGGCGTCGCCATTACCCCAACCAATCTCAGGATCCATACCTGTGTACTTGGTGAAGGTGAACATGTTCTGAGCCGATACGTACATGCGTATCTTGCTGAATCCCTTAACCTTGAGCAGACGGTTGAAATCGTAGCCCAGAGTGATGTTTGAAATCTTCAGGTAGTCACCGTCCTCCAGCCAGATGCTTGATACCTCTGACATGTTGGTGTTCTTACCGTCCGAGAAACGCGGGTAACGGTTGGTTGAACCCTCGCCTGTCCAGTACTTGGTGTAAACGTCAGTGCAGTAGTTCTCATCGGGTTTGTTTGAGAAGTGACGGTAGCTCTTGGCAATCTGCTGACCGAATGCGCCGTAGCCGTTTACTGACAGGTCAAAGCCCTTGAACTGAGCGTTCAGTGAGAGACCAAGGTTGAAGTCAGGATTGGGATCGCCTATCATAGTCTTATCCTCAACGGTAATCTTTCCGTCACCGTTTGTATCGGCAAACTTGCAGTCGCCGGCCTGCAGTCCTGCGCCCTGCAGGGAATTGGCTGCATCACCGCCGCAGTTTGCATCCAGGTAGGACTGCTTGTCGGCATCGTTCTGGATGATTCCGTCAACCTGATAACCATAGAAATAACCGATAGGATAACCTACCTGTACGCGGTAAAGCTCATCGGTATTCTGGGCAAGTACGTTCAGACCTCCGTGGATAATACCCTCAGAGTTGGCAATACGTGTAACCTCATTCTTGTTGTGTGAGAATGAAACCGATGCACCGTATGAGAAATCCTTCATGGGAGAATCATTCCAACCCAACAGGATCTCATAACCTGTGTTGCGGATATCACCGCCGTTTATGTAAGGAGCGCCTGTACCGTAGCTCTTAAGAGCGGGGGCGTCAACCAGCCAGTCCTTGGTAAGTTTGTCATACCAGTCAAATGACAGGCTCAGACGGTTGTTCAGGAAACGGAAATCGGCACCCAGGTCAAGCTGCTGTGATGTCTCCCACTTAACATCCGGGTTGGGAAGAATATCGGGATAAGCACCTGTCTGAGGTATATCCTTGTTGTCAAAGTAGTAGGGAGCATCGAATGCTATGGTTGCCAGATACTGGAAAGTCTTGATGTTGCAGTTACCGTTCTGACCCCAGCTTGCACGCAGTTTCAGGAAATCCAGAACACCCTTGGCCGATGACATGAAATCCTCATTGGTCATAACCCAACCTGCAGATACTGAGGGGAAGTAACCCCAGCGGTGACCACGCATGAAGTTGGATGAACCGTCGGCACGTATCAGAGCCGAGAACAGGTACTTCTCATCATAGTTGTAGTTTACACGGGCAAAGAATGATGACAGTGCACCCTGCTCCTGCGGCTTGCCTGAAATCTCGGTGTTTGCCACATCAAGGCCCTGGGTGTTGTCAATGTAAGCATGGTCATAAGAACCCGGGAATAGAGAATTTGAGTTCTTGGCGCTTACGCTCTCACCGTATCCCCACTTCTCGACTGACTGACCCAGCAGGATGTCAATGTCATTCAGGCCGAAAGCCTTGTTATAGTTAATGGTGTTCTCCAATGACCAGCGTGAACTGTAACTCTGACGCTGTGTAACGTCATCGGTATTATTGCTGTTGTTGGCGCTCAACTCATACTGCGGAACATATACGCGTCCCGATGTCTGGTTGTAGTTCCAACCGGCGCTTGACTTTACTGTAAGGCCGATGATAGGACGCAGTTCAAGGAAGAAGTTTGACTGGAGTCTGTAACTCTTGTCGTTCTTGTTTCCGTGGTTGTACTGGATCTGTGCCAGCGGGTTGCGGAAATCCTGGTTGAAGTTCCAGTTATCGGCCTTCATATCCTTGTAAATATAGAAATCACCCTCGCTGTTGTAAGCAGGCAGCAGCGGAGTGGCGGTAAGCAACTCACGGACGTTGTTGTTATAGTTGTTACCTATGGCCACGCCGGCCTTGTTGGTGGCGGTGAAAGTGATGTTCTCACCAAATGTCACGATGTCACGACCCTGCTTTTTCCAGAGCACATAATCAGAGTTCATACGTGCGGTAAGACGGTCGTAGTAGGGATTTGCGGGATAACCAATGGTTCCCTCCTGCTCAAAGTAGGTGAATCCCAGTGCATAACGGTTATAGTCATTACCTCCGGTCATGGAGATTGAATGGTTCATGATGGGAGCATCATGATTGGTAGCCTCCTCAAGCCAGTTGGTACCATTCCATGCTCCGCTCTGAATAAGAGCGTACTGGGTGGGAATCTCGTTGGCAAAATTATACTGGGTTGTACCCTGAATCTCATAAGCCTTGTTGATTATCTCCATGTACTGCTTGGCGTTCAGCGGAGTAACACCGTTGGTGTTGGGGTTCTGGAAGCCGTAGTATCCGTCATAGACAATCTGCTGACGGCCGCCTGCCTTACCCTTCTTGGTGTTTACCAGAATAACGCCGTTGGCGGCACGGGCACCGTAGATGGCGCTTGATGCGGCATCCTTCAGCACGTCAATGCTCTCAATATCGTTAGGTGAAAGGGCTGTGATTGAACCGCCGGGAACACCGTCAATAACGTACAGAGGCTCTGAGTTTCCGATAGTACCCATACCACGTATGGTAATCTTGTAACTCTCACCGGGCTGACCTGAGTTAGATGTAATGTTGATACCTGCAGCCTGGCTCTGAATGGCGCCGATGGCATCGATCGAGTTGGTAGCAGCAATCTTGTCGGCCGATATGTTCACGGTCGATGTTGTAACCAGTTTCTTACGCTGGGTACCATAACCTACCACAACAACCTCATCCAGGAGTTCAACATCCTCCGAGAGGGTGACATTGATTGTAGTACGGCCTCTTACGGGTTCGGTTACAGTATTGTAACCCATGAAAGAGAACTGGAGGGTAGCGTCCGATGCAACCGTAATGGTGTAATTACCATTCAGGTCTGTAGCCACACCGTTGGATGTTCCAACCTCGGCTACAGCGGCAGCCATAAGAGGCTCACCGGCACCATCCTTTACCTGTCCCTTAACAGTCACGTTCTGTGCGAGCGCACAGACGGGCATAGCCAATGCAAGCAGTATGCCCACCACTTGTTTTTTGAGAATCATAAAAAGGATAAATAGTTAAACAATTATTGGTTAAAAAAAGGTTTGTTACAAGGACTATTTCTCAAAAGTTGTTCAAATGTACAAATTAATGTTCAAAACCAAATCTTTTGGTCATAAAAAAAGCCCCGGGTTGTTCCCGAGGCTTTTCTTTCTGATTATATGCTTCTTAATAGAACCACTTGACGTAGCAGAAATCCTGACGGTGAGGCAGGTCCGCGTTCTTGGGATACATGCGGTATGCAACCTTGAACGATCCTGCAAAGTCATTCTTGACGCTGCCGCGGAACGTATAGAGGTTACCGTCACGCTTAACCAGTTCAAGCGGAATAACCTTCATAAGTTTGTCATTGCCGTCGGCATCGGACCCTACAACCACCATCTCAACGCCAATTGCATCGTCCAGTCCCTTCTCGTCTATGACATACTCCACGTCATAGCTCTTACCGGTCTCAAACTGACCCTGATTTACAGTCTCGGTCTTGTTGGCGCTTACCACGCTTATGGTATCCCAACGCTGTGCCACAGTCTCCTTCCAGGCTGCAATCTCCTTGGCCTTGGCAAAGTCATTGGCCTGCAGAGAGTGTGAGCGCTCGGCCATCTTGCAGTAGAACTTGCTGAAATAGTCGTCCAGCTGACGCTTCATCGTATAGTGCGGAGCAATCTGGGCAATTGAGTTCTTCATTGTCAATACCCAACCCTCGGATATGCCCTCGGCGTTCTTGTTGTAGTACAGCGGAAGGATCTCATTCTCCAGTATGCTGTAGATTGTAGCGGCATCCAACTGGTCCTGATAAGCCTGGTTGTTGTATGTGCGCTTATCGGTCAGAGCCCAACCGGCACCCTCGCGATAACCCTCGTACCACCATCCATCAAGCACTGAGAAGTTAACCACACCGTTCATAAGAGCCTTCTCGCCCGATGTGCCCGATGCCTCCAGAGGACGTGTCGGGGTATTGAGCCAGATATCAACGCCCGATACCAGACGGCGTGCCAGATGCATATCGTAGTTCTCCAGGAATATGATCTTGCCCAGGAACTCCGGACGACGGCTGATGTCTATGATCTGCTTGATAAGTCCCTGACCTGCACCATCGTGCGGGTGAGCCTTGCCGGTAAAGAAGAACTGTACCGGATAGTCGGGGTTGTTCACGATCTTGGCCAGACGGTCCAGATCGGTAAAGAGCAGATGTGCACGCTTGTATGTGGCAAAGCGGCGGCCAAAGCCTATTGTCAGGGCGTTGGGATTGATCTTCTGCATCAGCGACATGATGCGTGAAGGATCACCCTGGTTCTTGAGCCAGCTGTCCTTGAACTGCTGACGAATGTATTCAATGAGCTGCTTCTTAAGGTCGTTGTGCAGATCCCATACAACCTTATCGGGCACCTTATAGATATCCTCCCACATCTTCTCGTTTGACTGGTCGCTCAGGAACTTCTTGTCAAAATATTTGGCATAGAGAGCCTGCCACTCCTTTGATGCCCATGTAGGCATGTGGACGCCGTTAGTAACGTAACCCACGTGACTCTCCTCGGGGAAATAACCCTTCCAGATTCCGGCAAACATCTTCTTGGACACCTCACCGTGAAGCCAGCTTACGCCGTTCACCTCCTGGCAGGTGTTGCATGCGAATGTAGACATGCAGAAACGCTCGCCCGGATCGCCGGGATTGGTTCGGCCCATATCCATGAGCTCGCCCCAGCTGATACCCAGCTGCTGTGCGTATCCGCCCATGTACTTGCCGAACAAGCCCTCGTCAAAGTAGTCATGACCTGCGGGAACCGGAGTATGAACGGTATACAGGGACGATGCGCGAACCACCTCCATTGCCTGGTTGAAGGTAAGACCCTGCTTTACGTACTGAGTCAGACGGTACAGGTTGCACAGGGCTGCGTGTCCCTCGTTGCAGTGGTAGATATCCTTCTTTATGCCCAGAGCCTCAAGGGTAAGCATACCGCCTATACCCAGCAGTATCTCCTGCTTCAGTCGGTTCTCCCAGTCACCGCCGTAAAGCTGTGACGTGATGGGACGGTCATAATCGCTGTTCATGTCTATATCGGTATCCATCAGGTACAGAGGCACACGGCCTACGTTAACCCTCCAGATAGCGGCATAAACGGTATAGTTGATATAGGGTACAGCCACAGTCAGAGGCTGGCCGTTCTTGTCAAAGACGCGTTCCAGAGGCAGGGTGTTGAAATCCTGAGCCTCATAGTTGGCAATCTGCTGACCGTCCATGGACAGAGACTGTGTAAAGTAACCGTGACGGTACAGAAAGCCCACGCCGCACATATCAACGTTGCTGTCGCTGGCCTCCTTCATGTAGTCACCTGCCAGCACGCCCAGACCGCCTGAATAGATCTTGAGCACATGTGTCAGACCGTACTCCATGCAGAAGTATGCAACCGACGGACGCTTGCTGTCGGGCTTAACGTCTATATATTTGCGGAATTTGTCATAAATGGCATTCATCTTGTCCAGGAACAGCTGGTCCTTGGACAGTTCCTCCAGCTTGTCATAGCCCAAGCTCTGGAGCATCATGATAGGATTGTGGCGCACGCGTGTCCACATCTCGGGATCAATCTCCTTGAACAGGGCCTTGGCGTCCTCGTTCCATACCCACCAGATATTGTGAGCCAACTCGTCAAGTTTCTGCAATGCCTCAGGCACACTTGATTTCACATAGAAATCACGCCACGAAGGCTGGTTTGAATTGCTTGCTTTAATCTTCATATTGTGTTTTTTCCAAAATGACGCAAAGGGGTCGTTTCGTTTTGCGTCGTTTTTCATCAATTATTATCGTAAATCTTATTCCATGTTTTCTCTACGGCAAAGTTGTAAGCCTCCAGATAGTACTTGATAAAATGCTTCCAGAGGGCTTTCTGAGCAATCTTACCCGCTTTCTTGCGGATATCCTCACGCTCGGCGGAGCTCTTGCCAACCCACTTCTCCACCTGAAGGCTTATGTCGTCCGATGCCTCATCCCAGTTGCTGTCTGTACGGTGAACCACCTTGACGCCATCCTCCAGTTGCGCCTCATGCTTGAGCAGAGTGTTAACCCACATACCAAAGCCCGCCAGGTCCGATGTCACCGTAGGAACCCTGAATGCGGCACTCTCAAGCGGAGTATAGCCCCACGGCTCATAATATGACGGGAACACAGCCAGATCCTGGCCGATAAGCAGGTCGTAGTATGACTTGTTGAAGATACCGTCGTTTCCGTCCAGATAGCACGGAACAAACAGCACCTTTACATTATCTTCAGGGGCATTGTGGAATCCCATACTCTGCAGAGTGCAGATCACGCGGTCCTCGCCCATATTGTGCAGCCAATGTGTGGTAAGCGGCATCTGCAGCGGTGTCTTGGCAGTATCGGTACCGTTAATGCGGTCCTGCAGGTCGCGACGGGGCTCCATCACCCATGCCGGCACGTTCACCAGAGCCAGGATATGGGCATCGGCCACCTTTATGTTGTAACGCAGGCGGCGCATCGATTCCAGGAACATATCTATGCCCTTGTTGCGGAACTCGTACCGGCCGCCGGTGGCCAGGATTACGGTCTCATCGCCCCACTCCGTTCCAAACAATCTGTTGGCCACGTTCAGGATGCAGCGTCGTGCCTGCTTGCGGGTACTCTCAAACTGATCGGCAGCAGGCAGGAAACCGTCCTCAAAACCGTTCACGGTAACAACGTCAGGGGTCTTGTCAAGCAACTGTGTACATTCACGGGCGGTAATGTCACTCACCGTGGTGAAGCAATCCACCTGATGCGCGGTCTGCTTCTCAACCGAGTGCTTGGACTCCATGTTGAGTTCCTGCGCCATCTGGTCACCGTTGTAACCGTCAAAGAACTCATACAGCGCCTTGCCGTTGCCGCAAATGGAACGGCCTATGGACGTGGCGTGAGTTGTGAATACGGTCGATATCTGAGGAATAAAGTATTTCAGGAACAGCGCACCCAGACCGGTCATCCACTCGTGTGCGTGGTAAACCACTGTGTCATTGGCGCTTATGTTGAAGTTGTAGAAACTCTTCACGGCCATTGCGGCGGCGTATGAGAACATCGACGCCTCGTCATAATCGCCGTAAGCGTGCATTGAATCCACCTTGAAGAGTTCCCAGGCACGGCTGTAGATGGAATTCTTAAGCGGGAACATAGTCATGAAATCCACCAGGAACACTATGGGACGTCCGGGAATATCCCAATAACCTACCCTGACCTTAAGGCCGTCAGTATCGCGTGCATAGTCCTTCCAGATGGAATACAGGGATTTATCTTCAACAAACAGGGGATTGTGTTTGCCCTCCCATACATCGGGGCCCACATAAATGAGTGTAGCGCCACTTTCCTCCTTGAGCGTCTTTGCCTGGGTTGAAAGCACAGTGTATATGCCTCCAATCTTATTGCAGACCTCCCAGCTAACGGAGAATATATAGTTCGGCTTCCTTTTGGTACTACTCATATCTTAATAATCAAACAAATAATCCTTTTTATCTGAATTTCAGGCCGCAAAGTTACGAATTTCCCCCACTTGTTATTATCAGATTAACACTTTTTGCGCACCCCCGCCAAAGTGTCCCACAAACACCCGCCCCACACGCTCTGTAGCGCGGTTCGCTGTGTTACATCCCCTCAAGATAAGCCAGTGTCCCACGCCCATCGGCCCAGCAAGTCATCTGGGGGCCGATAAGCGTGGGACACTTTGGCGAACACAGAGGGGTCAGTCCCCTAAGTGTCAATTTTTACCGTTGGTAGTCATAATTGAGAGCAGATCATTGGATACCAATGCAAATTCCAAATCCATTGCTGACATGATACCATCTTCTATTACCACATCGAAAGACATATCACTCGCTGTTACGACCGATGCAGTGCCGTTTTCGTAATCACCACCCTCGGCAAGACGATATTGTCCTTTATCAGTAACCTTATATTCCGGGGCTCTTCCATCAGCCTTGGAATAGATTTTTGTCTTTGTTACAACCAGAGTGTTATCGTTAAACAGGAATACGGATTCTATACTACAAGTGCTGTTATCTTCGCCATAATAAATATACCACGCTGCAATAGCTTCAGAGGAAAAATCTGACGGCAGATATGCTTTCATCAATGACTGATCAAACTCAACACTATCACCATCACCGTCGCCGTCATCATCGCCGTCGCCGTCATCGTCGCCGTCGCCTTCGCCGCCCTGCTGGCCTTGGTCAGTGGGATCAAGCGGCTTAGGAACATCAGCATTTTCACGCTTGGTGTAATCGCCGTACAGGCCATCAACTCTCAGAATTCCATTATTAATGGTCACACGCTTCTCACCCAGTCTTTCAAGAATTACTGTTGCAGAACCGTTTTCGTAGTCACTGCCTTCTGTCAGTTGATACTTACCATAGTCAAGGATATAACGCTCGGGGTTCATGCCGGTACTCTCACCAAAGACCTTGTTTTGTGTAACAACCGCCAGGTTACCATCCAACAGGAATACTGCCATAACTCTTGTCTCAGCAGGTTCTCCCTCTTTAAATGAGTACCATGCAATAACAGTCGAGTTTGCAAATTGGTTGGGGAAGAATGCGAGAACTTCATCACCTTCTCCTCCGCCCTGCTGACCGTTATTAGTGGGATCTGACGGCTCGGGAAGTTCGGTCGCATCCTGCATGGCAAATTCCTGACCCATTGCTTTCAAAATAGCATTCTCAATCGAAATATTCATGGTCTCACCATTGGAGAGTACAGCCTCCAAGGTTCCATCCTGATAATCACCATTGGTTAAGCGGCAATAGCCTTCGGCCATGATTTCACGTTCGGGACTGCGACCGTCCTCTTTTGAGTAAACCTTATGCTTGGTGGTAACGAATGTTCCGTCAGCGAACAGGAACACGGCCTCTACCCTTGTGCTGTTTTCCTTAACCTCAACATACTTGTACCATACCAACAAAAGCTTACCTGAGTATGATGACGGGAAGAATGCCGGAACATCACTACCATCACCGCCCTGCTGGCCGTTATTGTCCGGTTCTGACGGCTGGGGAACCTTTGAGTTGTCCTGTTTTACATAGATGGTATATTTTCCATCCACCTCTACGTACGTCAGTTTGCCTTCCTTGAGTTCAACAGTCACTTCCTTTCCATCGGAACCCTTCAGCTTAATAGTTCCATTGGTGAAGTCTCCTTGCAGGATTGAGTATTCACCTGATATTGAGATTGCCTTGTTCGTAACGGGGCCCTGAGGTCCATCTATCACGGTGTGAACAGTAGCCACAAAGATTCCATCAGTGAAGAAATAGATCGATGCATTGTACTTCATATCAAATCCCTGTTCCTGCATTTCTCCGGCTTCTGAGTACCATGCAGAAACGGTCTTGGCGGAAAAATCGGTCGGGAAGAATGCTTCAATGTGGTTATCGCCGCCCTGGCCTCCCTGGCCTTCGCCGCCTTGACCTTCACCGCCTTGGCCGCCTTCGCTTTCCTCAGATGGTTTGGGAACCTTCTTGTTGTTCTGCTTGGTGAAAGTCTCTCCCATTGCCAGCATCTTTCCGTCTTTGATCTCAACGGTCATGGGCTCAGGTGCACCATTGATTCTGACTTCGGCAATGCCATTTTCATAGTCACCTTCAAGTGTGTAATCACCTTCTGCCAGAATCTTACGCTCCTGACTGCGGCCGTCGGTATAAGTCCTGCTCTTGGTAGTTACAAAACTGTTGTCATCAAAGAGAAATACCGCTTCAATCCTGGTGCCGTTTTCTTCTTTTTCAGTTAAAGAATACCATGCGGCAACTGTCCTTTGACGATAAGTGTTGGGGAAGAAGGCTTGATTGTCTGTTGATTCTTTTTCATCATCAATCAGACCTTCCAATTCTTCACAAGATGTGAATGACATGCTGAGCATTAATGCTGCAGCCATGATTGCAAATAATCCTTTTAGTCTCATAAGCATATATTATTGTATGAAAAGACGATAGATGCCGTAAACATACGAATTTTTTTGCCGCTTGGTGCAAAGTATTACGGAATTTATTCCTCAGGGGCGATTTTTCTCTTGGAGACCTTGCCGGGGTTGCTGCTGATGAACTCTTTCCAGCTTTTGGGTCCTTTCTTTCCTGAATCGGGACGACCCATCTGCAGATAGTGGCAGTATGCGGCGGCCAGCGCATCGGTGGCATCCAGGAACTTGGGCATATCGGCCGGATCCAGATGAAGTATTCGCTGCAACATGCCGGCCACCTGCTCCTTGCTGGCGGTGCCTGTACCGGTTATGGCCATCTTGATTTTCATGGGGGCGTACTCGGTGATGGGTACGCTGTGGTTTATGGCGGCGGCTATGGCTACTCCCTGGGCGCGGCCCAGTTTTAGCATGGACTGTACGTTCTTTCCAAAGAAGGGAGCCTCAATGGCCATCTCATCGGGCAGATACGACTCAATTATGCCGTTTACGCGCTGAAAAATGTGGCCCAGTTTGAGGTACATATCGCTCTCCTTGCGCATGTCAATAACGCCCATGGTCACAATAGTGGCTTTCTTATCTTCCACTTTGATAACGCCGTAACCCATCACGTTGGTACCCGGGTCTATTCCAAGTATTATTTTCTCTGCCAATTGCGCGACCATTGCCCAAATTTTCTTTTGCCAAAGATAGCAATAATTCAATCCTAATCATTACCTTTGCAGCCGAAATCATCAACAACGGGGCATTAGCTCATCTGGCTAGAGCGTTTGACTGGCAGTCAAGAGGTGACGAGTTCGAGTCTCGTATGCTCCACATGCAAAAAGGTCGCCGATGGCGGCCTTTTTGTATGTGGAGCATGTGCGACCTTGTTTTATTTTGCTTCGCAAAAGCGCTCGTTACACTCGCTTGGCGGCCCTCCGGGACCGCTCTCACCCTCCGGGTTCGCCCCAATACGTTCAAACCTGCGTTATTTTAGCGTATTATCTTTACTACAACTTTACTGAATAGAACTCTGCTATCCGCTGCTCACACTCTAATCTTTAAGACAGCCTACCGGTACAACCAGCACGCCGTCTTCGGGGCGTTTGTATGCATAATCTCCTAGTCCGGTCAGTACCATCAGGAA
>JAFXMB010000072.1 GCA_017530735.1 Bacteroidaceae bacterium
AGCGCATTCTGGTTTACGGTGATTATGACGTTGACGGCACCACAGCCGTAGCGTTGGTCTATAACTTCCTTAAAAGGGATTATGACAACCTTGACTACTACATTCCTGACCGCTACAACGAGGGTTACGGAGTGTCAGAGCAGGGTGTGAATTACGCCTATGAGACAGGCGTAAAACTGGTTATTGTGCTTGACTGCGGCATCAAGGCCATTCAGGAGATTGCCTATGCCAAGGAGAAGGGCATCGACTTCATTGTATGTGACCATCACGTACCTGATGACGAACTGCCCCCTGCCGTAGCCATACTGAACGCCAAGCGTTTTGACTCACATTATCCGTTCAAGCACCTGTCGGGCTGCGGTGTAGGTTTCAAACTGATGCAGGCCTACGCGCTTGACAACGGCATACCATTCAGCGAACTGCTGCCCAGCCTTGACCTGGTGGCCGTGAGCACCGCATCGGACATAGTACCCATCATGGGTGAGAACCGCGTGCTTACCCACTACGGTCTGGAACAGCTCAACAGCAACCCCTGCACCGGACTGAAAGCCATCATCCAGGTATGCAAACTGTCTGACAAGACCCTTACCATAAACGACATAGTATTCAAGATTGGACCGCGTCTGAATGCAGCCGGCCGTATGAGCAGCGGCAAGAAGGCCGTTGACCTGATGGTTGAGAAAGACTTTGGGCGTGCGCTTGAACTTGCCGAGAATATTGACAAGGAGAACGATGACCGCAAGAAGGATGACAAGGAGATGACCGAGGAGGCCAACAACATTGTCAAGAACCTGGAGCACGGCGAGAACCGTCATGCCATCGTCCTGTACAATGCCGAGTGGAAACGCGGTGTGATAGGTATCGTGGCATCACGTCTGACCGAGGTCTTCTACAAGCCGGCAGTGGTTCTGACCAAGACCGGTGACCTGGCAACCGGATCGGCCCGTTCGGTATCGGGATTTGACGTATACAAGGCCATTGAGAGTTGCAAGGATTTGCTTGAGAACTTTGGCGGTCACACCTATGCCGCCGGTCTCTCGCTCAAGGTTGAGAATGTGGAGGAGTTCAAACGCCGCTTTGAGGAGTACGTATCGACCCATATCGAACCCGATCAGATTGAGGCATCGATCGATATTGACGCCGACCTGGATTTCAAGGATATCACACCCAAGTTTTTCCGTGACCTCAAGAAATTCCAGCCCTTCGGACCCGACAACAGCAAACCTGTGTTCCGCACCCGCAACGTCTATGACTACGGCACCAGCAAGGTGGTGGGACGCGGCCATGAGCATATCAAACTGGAACTGATAGACAGCAAGAGCGGCCATCCGCTCAACGGTATCGCGTTCGGTCAGAGTTCACACGTAAGCTATATCAAGACCAAGAAATCGTTTGATATCTGCTTTACCATCGAGGAAAACAACTTCAAGCAGGGCGACGTATTGCTCCAGATAGAGGATATCAAGCCCAACTCGCTTGAACAAAAAGCCTGACAGGCGAATATGGCTTACCTGGACATACTTAAACAATACTGGGGATACGACAGTTTCCGAGGCATACAGGAGCAGATCATAGAGAGCATCGGCAGCGGCCGGGACACTCTGGGTCTGATGCCTACAGGCGGCGGCAAGAGTATCACTTTCCAGGTGCCCGCCCTTGCAATGGACGGGGTATGTCTGGTCATAACTCCGCTCATAGCCCTTATGAAGGACCAGGTACGCAATCTGCGTGACCATGGCATAAAGGCGGCAGCCATACACACCGGAATGAAGCGTGACGACATCATTGCCGTCATGGAGAACTGCATATTCGGCGGTTACAAATTCCTGTACGTATCGCCTGAGCGCCTTTCATCGGACCTTTTCCGCACAAAACTGCGTCATCTCAAGGTGTGTCTGATTACAGTCGACGAGTCACACTGCATATCCCAGTGGGGCTACGATTTCCGCCCGTCATACCTTACCATAGCCGATATCCGCAAGGAGTTGCCCGATGTCCCCGTGCTGGCACTAACCGCCACCGCCACCCCGCAGGTCACTGACGATATCCAGGACAAGCTGGGATTTAAGGAGAAGAACGTGATCCGTATGAGTTTCTACCGCGAGAACCTCTCATACGTGGTCCGCAAGACAGAGAACAAACTGCTTGAACTCAAGCATATACTGGACCGGGTACCAGGCTCATGCATAGTCTATGTGCGCAACCGCGCCGGCACAAAGGAGGTGGCCGATTTCCTTAATGCTGAGGGCATACCCGCCACACACTACCACGCCGGTCTGGACCAGGTGGTCAAGGACGAGCGCCAGCGTGCCTGGACCGATAACCGTTACCGTGTGGTTGTGGCCACCAACGCATTCGGAATGGGTATTGACAAGCCCGATGTACGCACCGTCATACATATGGACATACCCAGTTCCATCGAGGCCTATTTCCAGGAGGCCGGACGTGCCGGACGTGACGGACTGCGCTCATACGCCGTACTGCTGCACTCACCGGGTGACAAACGCACCGTCAGTAAGCGCATCAGTGACAACTTCCCCAAGGAGGAGTTCATACGTGACATCTATGAGAAACTGGGATTCTATTACGAGATGGCTGTAGGCGACGGCCGCGGCTGCACCTTTGCATTCTCCCTTGGAGAGTTCTGCAAGCATTTTGCATTGCCGGTGCTGCCCACAGACAGTGCCCTGCGCATACTCACCCGCATGGGTTACATAGAGTATGTCGATGAGATGGACTATTCGGCCCGACTGCTCTTTACGGCAGGACGTGACGATTTGTACCGCATGCACCAGGAC
>JAFXMB010000073.1 GCA_017530735.1 Bacteroidaceae bacterium
AGTATGGCGTTGGCGGTTACAGCCAGTTTGAGTGATTTCTTGTCATCAAGGAAAGGCAGGGTGCTGTCCTCACGTCCAATCTGGCCCGATGCGTATTTCTCTATTGTGATTGAATTCTTTGCCAACCGGATATCGCGGTCCTTGATTTCGGCGATAAGTGCCAATATCACATACGGAAATACCAGGATGGAGAAAGTTATAATAAACATTTTGGGCAGCAACTCGATGTAGGGCATGGTGCGCTTGTCCATGAGCCATACAAACAGGGCGCAGAACATAGTTATGGCAAGTCCCTCCAGAAGTTCCCAGATGACGAACCCGGTGTAGTTCATTTGATGTTTGCTGCGTGTAAGAAGCATGGAAAGACGGCTTATCAGCACTACCACAACCTCAATTGACGCCATTATGGCCGATCTGAAAGCCAGTTGGTCCTGCGTTACATCCATGAAAGTGTCCAGATGGAAGGGGCGGGCTCCTATAAGGAAAAAGAAGGCATACAGAGGGATGAGCAGTATATAACTGGCAAGCATGTTGCCTTTAAAGTAAGAATCGGGAATTTTGTGCATAATTACTGAGTATTATTGCGTTCCGATGCAAATATAGGGGTAAAATTCCGTCCCGCAATGCAAGGGGTGAAATTTAACTTACAAAATTTTTACCCCTGTATTTTGAATTTAACCCCTGAATATTGGATTTTGTCACTCCGATATGCCATATATCCCTTTTATTTTCACCCATCGCCTGTGTGTTATATCTTTGTGGCGAAAACGAACGAAATAAATACAATTAGATATGACTACAATCTGTTCTTTTGACTGCAATCAGTCAGCTATTAAGTCTCTCATAGGAGACCGCAAGCCGATGGCACCTGTTGACGGAACCTGGATGAAGGTTTCACCCCGTGTTTTTGAGGAGCAGGTACGCAAGCTCGCGTACGGTCTTATGGTTAAGGATTTCCGTCGCGGTCAGACAATCGTGTTTACCGGTTGCACTGATGATATGAAGACATTTATAAATACAGCCTGCAGTCTGGCTCATCTCAAGGCTGAGTTTTCTGATTTGGCTGACGGACAGAATATTCTTCCGGTATCTGAACTGGAGTATCTTATGACTATCGGTTGCACATGGTCACGCAAGTACAAGGCATCTGTTGACCGCACGATAGCCCGTATCATTTTAGGTTGCTGATTTTAATACCCAGCAAATACAACCTTTATTCACTGAGCGGACGGTAGAAATGCCGTCCGTTTTTTATTTCCGGATGGAATATTGATATGAAATCACCCAGTAGCATCTCGGGGTGGAATGAACTCAGTTCAAAATAGGGCACCTGATTTACATCACATACCCAGATGTTGCGGTCCCGGAATGGCTTGAATGATGCGTATGATTTAAAGTCGGATTCAAGCAGGCTATATGTCAGAGGTACTGAACTGCTGTTTTTGAGCAGCCAGACATCGGCATCCTGGGCCTTTTCAAATACAGTCTCAAACGAGAGTGGAACAGAACCGCTGTTGTCATTGTCGGCAAACAGATACTGGGCGCCGGCATCGGCTATCATACATCCTATGGTGCTGCCGCCTCCAGCCACGTACCACGCTGATCCGCTGCGGGTATCGAGCATTACCTTGGGACGTGATACTGTTTTTGACGCAAGTTCCTTAAGAACGTTATAATCTTTGCTTACCTGGCCGTAAAGTGAATCGGCTGTGGCGGCTGCGCCGAAAAGGCGGCCGTAAAAGCGTATCCATTCGGCCCTGGCCAGAGGTGATGTCTCCATGTAATCGGCACATTCAAGCAACGGAATACCAAGTTTCTCCAACTGTCCGTATCCTGTCTGCTCAAACGGTGACACCATTATGGCGTCGGGATGCAGTTCCATTATCTTCTCAACAGTGGGGTACATGCTGTTACCGCAGTCGGCAATGGTGCCGTCTGCCAGGCGGGTGCGGATAAGGGTGTCCGATATGTACTCGGGCTCACATACACCCGCAATGCAATCCTCTACGCCAAGTTCCACCATGAGGTGGGCCAGACTGTTGGTCATTACGACCACCCGTTTGAGCGGAATATGGACTGTATTGACGTTGCGGTTAAAGTTGTAGTCTGTGGACAGCGAGTCAGTGAATGTGTAGGTATGGAGAAGAGAGCCCTTTTTCCATGGGTTGGCTATCTTTACGTTATAGCTGTGGGCTGTTTCCTGTACCGATATGTGGCTGGCAAGCTGCATTATGCCTCCGTCGGTCTGGAATTTTGTGCCAGCGTTGCAGGCGCAAAGCAGCGCTGAAACAAATAGTATGTATATGTTTTTTCTGTTCATTCTGTCTTTGAGTTGAGATTGTAAATGCCCGATACCTCGGTAGAGAGTTCGCCGGTAGTGGTGTTACAGCCTATCACTCCGTTTTGTATCCTGACAAAGTCTATGCTTGCAAGATTGGCAGCAGTGCCGTCAGGATTAACCGCCCAGTCTATGTCAAAGGCCGAATCTTCCGCACTGTTGGGAAGGTTGTCAACGTATCCGTATTCAAATGATGAGAATACATATTGGTTGTTCACAACACTTGCATTGTCGGGTAGCAGCGTGGCTGTGAATGCCACGGAATCATTGTTATACCACTGCGGATAGTAGGGCTGGCTGTGATAAATATTATGA
>JAFXMB010000074.1 GCA_017530735.1 Bacteroidaceae bacterium
CATGCTGCAGCGCCTGTACAAGGGACTTGACCAGAAGATTTTTACTGTCGATATCAAACCGCAGCCTATTCTGTTCATTGATGACCTGGACTCTTACAACGAGCAGGAGGGTCTGGCTCTCTCCAAGGAGGAGATTGATTATCTGCACAAGGTTGAGGGTGAACTGGGCCGTAAGCTGACTGACAGCGAGGTGTTCGGTTTTGCTCAGATCAACTCAGAGCACTGCCGTCACAAGATATTCGGCGGAAAGTTCATCATTGATGGAAAGGAGATGGAGTCATCACTCTTTAGCCTCATCAAGAAGACAACAGAGGAGAACCCCAACCGCATCCTTTCAGCCTACAAGGACAACGTTGCATTTGCACAGGGTCCGGTTGTTGAGCAGTTTGCTCCGGCCGATCACTCTACTTCAGATTGGTTCATAATCAAGAATATCGAGACCGTTATATCTCTTAAGGCCGAGACTCATAACTTCCCCACCACAGTTGAGCCGTTCAACGGTGCATCAACCGGTACCGGCGGTGAGATCCGCGACCGTATGGGTGGCGGTACAGGTTCATGGCCTATTGCAGGTACTGCAGTCTATATGACCTCTTATCCCCGCAACGACGAGAAGCGTACCTGGGAGAAGAGCCTTAAGGAGCGCAAGTGGCTCTATCAGACACCTGAGCAGATCCTGATCAAGGCTTCTAACGGTGCATCGGACTTTGGTAACAAGTTCGGACAGCCGCTTATCTGCGGTTCACTGCTTACTTTTGAGCATCAGGAGAACGGCGAGCAGTATGGTTACGATAAGGTTATCATGCTGGCCGGCGGTGTTGGTTACGGCACCAAGCGTGACTGCATCAAAGGCACTCCCAAGAAGGGTAACAAGATTGTGGTGCTGGGTGGTGACAACTACCGCATCGGTCTTGGCGGCGGCTCTGTATCATCTGTTGAGACGGGCCGATACTCATCAGGTATTGAGCTGAATGCTGTTCAGCGTGCCAATGCCGAGATGCAGAAGCGTGCCTACAACGTTACACGCGCCCTCTGCGAGGAGGATACCAACCCGATTGTTTCTATTCACGATCACGGTTCAGCCGGTCACGTCAATTGCTTGTCTGAGCTGGTTGAGGAGTGCGGCGGTCTGATTGATATGAGCAAGCTTCCTGTTGGTGACAAGACCCTGTCATCAAAGGAGATCATCGCCAACGAGTCACAGGAACGTATGGGTCTGCTCATTGATGAGAAGTCAATAGAGCACGTACGTAAGATTGCCGAGCGTGAGCGCGCCCCGATGTACGTGGTTGGTGAGACCACCGGTGATGCCCGCTTTGCTTTTGAGCAGGCTGATGGCGTTCGTCCGTTTGACCTGGCAGTAAGCCAGATGTTCGGCTCATCACCCAAGACCTATATGGTTGACGAGACCGTTGAGCGCAAGTATGAGAATGTAACATACAGTGATGATAAGATTGAGGAGTACCTGGGTAATGTGCTGCAGCTTGAGGCTGTTGCATGTAAGGATTGGCTCACCAACAAGGTTGACCGTTCTGTAACAGGTAAGATTGCACGTCAGCAGTGCCAGGGTAAGCTGCAGTTGCCGCTCTCTGACTGCGGTGTTGTTGCCCTTGACTATCGCGGCAAGAAGGGTATCGCAACTGCTATCGGTCATGCTCCGCAGGCCGGTCTGGCTGATCCCGCTGCAGGCTCAGTCCTGTCAGTAGCCGAGTCACTGACCAACATCGTATTTGCGCCTCTGACTCAGGGACTCAAGACCGTATCACTCTCCGCTAACTGGATGTGGCCCTGCCGCGCTCAGAAGGGTGAGGATGCTCGTCTGTATAGCGGCGTCAAGGCTTTGTCAGACTTCTGTCTTGAATTAGGAATCAATGTTCCTACCGGTAAGGACTCACTTTCAATGACTCAGAAGTACCCCGACGGCAGCAAGGTTATCAGCCCGGGTACCGTAATCGTTTCATCAGGTGGTGAGGTATCGGACATCCGTAAGGTTGTATCACCTGTGCTTGCAGACCGCAAGGACAGCGTTCTGATTCACATAGACTTCAGCTTTGACGAGCAGCGTCTGGGCGGTTCGGCTCTGGCTCAGTCACTTGACCGCATTGGCAGTGACGTTCCCACAGTCAAGAACCCCGAGTACTTTGCCGATGCATTCAACGCCGTACAGAAGCTCATTGACAAGCGTCAGGTTCTGGCCGGTCACGATATCTCTGCCGGCGGTCTGGTAGTAACATTGCTGGAGATGTGCTTTGCCAATCCTCAGGGCGGTCTGGAGATCAGTCTGGACAAACTGGATGGCAAGGATCTTACAAGCATGCTGTTTGCCGAGAACCCGGGCGTTGTGCTGCAGGTTGAGAGCAAGAAGCTGGATGCAGTAAGTTCTTACCTTGATGAGGCTGGTGTGGGCTACGCCGTAATTGGTCGTCCGGCCGATGCACGCACACTCTACATCCGTCGCGGCAAGAAGGACATAACCATCGATATAGACAAGATGTGTGACCTCTGGTACAAGACCTCATACCTGCTGGACCGCAAGCAGTCAATGAACGGCTGTGCCGACAAGCGTTACAAGAACTACTCAAAGCAGCCCATGGATATCAAGATTGCCTACAACTTTACAGGCAAGCTGAGCCAGTTCGGTCTGGATCCCGACCGCCGCACACCCAGCGGAATCAAGGCTGCAATCATCCGTGAGAAGGGTACCAACGGTGAGCGTGAGATGGCTTACACACTGTGGCTGGCCGGATTCGATGTCAAGGATGTAACCATGACTGACCTGGTAAGCGGCCGCGAGACTCTGGATGACATCAACATGATTGTGTTCTGCGGCGGATTCTCCAACTCGGACGTTCTGGGCTCTGCCAAGGGCTGGGCAGGTGCATTCCTCTTCAACCCCAAGGCAAAGGAGACACTGGACCGCTTCTATGCCCGCAAGGACACCCTGTCACTGGGTATCTGCAACGGTTGCCAGCTGATGATTGAGCTTGGACTTATCAATCCTGACTATGAGAAGCAGGCTCACATGCTGCATAATGACTCGCACAAGTTTGAGTCGGCATTCCTGGGCCTGACAATACCTCAGAACGAGAGCGTAATGTTCAAGACCTTAGGCGGAAGCCGCTTAGGTGTTTGGGTGGCTCACGGTGAGGGCAAGTTCTCACTGCCTTACCCTGAGGATAAGTACAATGTAATTGCAAAATACACATACGCCGATTATCCCGCCAATCCTAACGGATCGGACTACAACGTAGCCGGTATAGCAAGTGCCGACGGCCGTCACGTAGCCATGATGCCGCATCCCGAGCGCGCCATATTCCCGTGGCAGTGCGGATATTATCCTGCTGAGCGCCTGGATGATGAGATCACCCCGTGGATTGAGGCATTCGTGAATGCCCGCAAGTGGGTTGAGGCTCAAAAGTAAGATATGCTGCTGACCCTTTTCATCACCTTCTTCAAGATCGGACTCTTCACCATCGGTGGAGGTTACGCTATGATTCCGCTCATAGAGCGTGAGGTGGTGGAGCGCAAGGGCTGGATTTCACGTGAAGACTTCCTGGACTTGCTGGCCATTGCCCAGTCTGCCCCGGGAGTCTTTGCTGTAAACATTTCCATATTCATCGGCTACAGGATGCGTAAGTCCATAGGCAGCATATTCTGCGCCTTGGGCACCGTTCTGCCCTCCATAATCATCATCCTGGCCATAGCCCTGTTCCTGGGTAATTACCGCGACAACCGGATTGTGGAGAATGTCTTTAAAGGAATCCGTCCGGCGGTTATTGCGCTGATTCTTACCCCCACAATAAGACTTGCATCCAAAGCGGGCTTGAACAAATGGACCTTGTGGGTTCCCGTAGTGACTGCATTGGCAATCTGGTGGCTGGGAGTATCACCCGTATGGATCATATTCGCAACCATATTGGGAGCAATATTGTATTACATCCTTAAACTGAGGAAGGCATGAACGCAGTGGTTTTATATCTCAAGTTGTTCTGGACCTTCTTCAAGATAGGTCTGTTCGGGTTTGGCGGAGGCTACGGAATGCTCTCGCTGATACAGAATGAGGTGGTGGAGAAACAAAAGTGGATTAGTAACTCCGAGTTTACCGATATCGTAGCCGTTAGCCAGATGACTCCGGGTCCGATAGGCATAAACTCGGCCACATACGTGGGTTTTAAGGCCATTGAGAATGCCGGGATGACGCGAACTGAGGCCGTGTGCGGATCACTGCTGGCATCGTTCTCGGTCATGCTGCCGTCATTCATTCTGATGTTGCTTATCAGCGCCTTCTTCATGCACTATAAGGATCACAAGTCAGTCCAGACAGTTTTGAAGTGGCTGCGTCCCGTTGTAGTCGGAATGCTTGCCGCAGCAGTCCTGTTGCTTCTCAATGAAGAAAACTTGGGTACATTCAGTGCGTCCAATCTCCAACTCTACGTAAGCATCGGCCTATTCGCACTGGCATTCGTAGCCACATACTTCTGGAAAATCGGTCCCATCAAAGTAATCCTTCTGGCCGGCCTCTTCGGTGGATTGTTCTATTCTTTAGTTTAGTGCAAACCTATCAAAAAATGGCTTGCTCTATTTGGTGTTTTAGTTTTATTGAGTAATCTTGCTCACTCCATTGAGTAATCTTGCTCACTCCATTGAGTAATTTTGCTCACTCCATTGAGTATTTTTTATCTCTATATGTAATTGCCTATGTGTGAGAGAGTTCAGTTTGTAACGCAAAAGAGCAAATTGACCGAGAAACGCCGTTTCAGAGAAAGGATGTTGCGGAACCACATAAAAGCGGTAATTTTGCAGCCGATTCAAGGTAGAACAGATGGCAATTGAGGATGCAATATTCAGACGCTCGGAACTGCTGCTGGGAGTAGATACGATTGAGCGTATCGGCCAGAAACGCGTCATTATTTTCGGCGTGGGCGGCGTGGGCTCATGGTGTGCCGAGAGTCTGGTGCGCAGCGGTATCCGCCATCTGACCATTGTGGACAGTGACCGCGTCTGCATCACCAATATCAACCGTCAGCTTATGGCCACCACTAAGACGGTGGGACAGGTCAAGGTTGAGGTGCTCAAGGAGCGTCTGCTAAGCATCAATCCATCGGCAGATATAACTGCTTTGCAGAAGATATTTACCCAGGATACGGCCGATGAGTTTGAAATAGGCAGTTATGACTATATCATTGATGCCATCGATTCTCTCAAGGATAAGGCGTTGCTTATATTGATGGCTACCCGAACTAAGGCCAAGTTCATCTCATCAATGGGTGCCGCACTCAAGCTGGATCCAACGCGTATCAAAATCACGGAATTCTGGAAGGTTCAGGGCGATCCTCTGGCCCGCGCACTCAGAAAGAAATTCAAGCAGTTGGGCGAATATCCCAAGCGTAAGTTTCAGTGTGTTTACAGTGATGAGCTACTTACAAATAAAGGTCATAACGCTACCTGCGGAACGGGGCAGTGTGTGTGTCCAAAGGCCAAGATGGGGCCTGGTGATCCCTCGCTCCTTAATCACGAGTGGTGCTCGTCTAAAGCCCAGATCAACGGAACTGTGGCCCATATTACCGCCATATTCGGCTTTATGCTGGCCAGCCTGGTTATCAGAGATTTATTATAGGCCAGCCGTCATTGTTCCATATTATCTGACGGGTTATGAGCATGCTGTTGTAGCGGCCTGTCTTGTCATAGCCGTGCATGAATATGTAATCCTTGCCGTCAAAGGTTACCACAGCGCAGTGTCCTACACCGACGTAGCGGTCATTGCTCTGGGCTACTATAGTGCCGCCTCCGTCTGTTGCAAGTTTGCCGTCACGGTCCAGATAGGGGCCGGTAACGCTTTTACTGCGGGCTACTGCAACCTTGTAGTTGCTGTTCTCACCGCGGCAGCAGAGGTCCAGTGATGCGAACAGATAGTACCAGCCGTCATGACGGAATATGAACGGAGCCTCCACAGCACCGTCTCCCGGCTCTGACTTAAGGTCCATCTTGCCGGACATCAACTCCGGTCTGTGCCAGAGTGGATGCCACTCCTGGGGGTCGGACAGCTTAAGCATGCTTTCGTCAAGCCTTGTAATCTTTAATCCGTCCCAGAATGAGCCGAAAGCCATCCATGGAGTTCCTTCTTCATCGATTATTATATTGGGGTCGATGGCGTTCCATTTGTCACGGTTGGGTACAGACTGGATTATCATGCCGTGATCGGTCCATTTGAAATCGGGTGACTCCGGGTTGAGAGTCTTGTTGGTGGCTACACCTATACAAGATCCGTTGCTGGCAAAGGTGGAGCAGGAGTAATAGAGATACCAGAGGCCGTTGTGACAGATTATATCGGGAGCCCAGGTATGTCCGTTGTAACCGGGTACGGCCTTGACTGCCCATTCGGGTATGGGGTTGAGAACCTGTCTTTCGGGGCGCCATTTTTTCATGTCGTCACTTGACATTACGCTGATACCCATGCCGGTTGAGAACATATAATAGCGACCGTCGCAGAATGCTACAACGGGGTCATGGACAGGAGTATACTCGGGCGTAATTGCCGGTCTTCCGGGTGCCTGACCGTAGGCTGCCATACTGAATATGGCAGCCAGAACGGTAAGCAGTATTGATGTTTTTTTCATGATTGTCGGAATGAATAACTTACTGAATTTATTCTATTGTCAATATAAATATGCTGAAACTGAGCGGATTGATGGCAGCCTGAATGGTCTGTCCCTTTCCGTCAAAACCGTTCTCTACAGGAACGATGTTTACCGGAGCCTCTATAGAGTTGTCCTCATAGAGTTTGTCGCTTGACAGGTCAACACGCTTTGAAGCCACCATAACAGCCTTCTTCTTGAGCCCGTTGAAATTGAATGTCAGCTGCTGCTCCTTATCGGATGTGTTGGCAACCTTTATATAAATCTGATTACCCTCACGTACTGCGCTGGCAAACAGGCCGTTCTGACCGTCCTGCCCGGCTACGGGTTTGCCGTTCATGGTAAGTCCTACCACATTCTGGCCTTTGTACTGGCTGTAGAGTTGCTGTACATACCAGCTTACTGTACGGAATGAGTGCAGGTTGTCATACCAGATAAGGTCCGGGCGCCACTGCCAGCCCTCAACGTGGGCAAACAGCGGGGCATATGTAGCCATATGAACTATATCGGCATTACGCTCCAGGTCTGTCATGAATGCGGCCTCAAGCAGTGATGCATAGTAGTGGTTCCACTTCTTTCCTGTAGCATGGCAGGCATACTCTCCCGCAAAAACCTTGGGACCCTTGCGGTCATAGTTGTCATAGCGTGTGCCCTGACTAAGGAACCACTCATAGGGACGATAGAAATGCTCATCCACCAAGTCTGCACCCAGGCGTTTCATCTCGGGCCACAGGTAGTCAAACTGGTCACCCTCGGAGTTGGGGCCCGATGAGCCCACAATCTTTATGTTGGGATAAGCTTTGCGGATAGCCTTGATGAACGGTTCCAGGCGCTCGGGATAGAGGGCATCCCACTGCTCGTTTCCTATACCTATATATTTAAGGTTGAAAGGCTCGGGGTGTCCCATGTCGGCGCGAACCTTACCCCACTTGGAATCGGCAGGACCGTTGGCAAACTCAATCAGGTCCAGAGCATCCTGGATATAGGGATCAAGCTGGTCAACCGGAACGTGTGCGTTGATATCATCGTTCTGGAACTGGCATGCCAGACCGCATGACAGGATAGGCAGGGGCTCTGCACCTATATCCTCACTCAGCTGGAAGAACTCAAAGAATCCCAGTC
This sequence comes from Bacteroidaceae bacterium, assembly GCA_017530735.1. GTDB lineage: Bacteria > Bacteroidota > Bacteroidia > Bacteroidales > Bacteroidaceae > Colenecus. The sequence goes on from JAFXMB010000074.1 coordinate 7,758, forward strand.
CGTAGCTCTGGAAATAGTCGGGATAGAAACGGTGGGGGAATGTGTACTCCCAACGGTTCTCGTTGAGCGGGCGGTTCTCTACCGGACCGACGGTATTCTTCCAGTTGTAACGGGTCTCAAGGTCGGTGCCCTCAACAATGCAGCCGCCGGGGAAACGGAATATGCCGGGGTGCAGGTCGGCAAGTGCCTGGGCCAGATCCTTTCTGAGTCCGCCTTCACGTCCTTTCCATGTGTCGGCGGGGAAGAGTGATATATGCTCCAGGTCTACACTTGCTCCGCCGCGGGTCTCCATGAATATGCGGACTGTGGCTTTTTCAAGTGTCTCATTGGGACGGAGAGTAACCTTGTACTGTTTCCATTCCTTTCCGTTCACGGTCAGTCTCTGCTGGCATACAAAATGGTTCTCACCCATAGAGGCGGTGTTGACCAGTTCAACTCTCAGTACGACCGGGCTCTCAGACCTGGCCCATACCGAGAAGTTGTACTGTTCACCTCTTACAATACCAATACCAAAGAAACCTTCATTATCAAGACCGGTATGCTTGTGGGCATGACCGGGATCTGTGAGACGTACATAGTGGGGGTTGCGCTCAAACGGTCCGTCATCCAGAACCTGTACGTTTCCGAATGTCTTCCATCCCTGGAGCGAGTTGGGGAATTCAAAAGAGCGGTTCTTTACCAACTCTGCATAAAGTCCGCCGTCGGCAGCATAGTTTATGTCCTCAAAGAAGATGCCGTACATAGTGTTCTGGATTGGAGCGCCGGTCTTCTTGAGATTTATATCAAAGGTGTTGCTCTGTGCGTTCAAAGGCATTGCCGTAATAAGGGCAATGGCTGTCGTAATTAGGCTAATTGGTTTCATATCTGAATAATAAATAGGTTTTACGGTTTGTTCTGTATGCAAAATTATATATATTCGTAATCCAAAAGGTGGAAAAATGAAAACTATAGGTGGAAAAATAATCTATTCGTTTTTGCTGTTAGTCTTGCCGGTCTGCTCATTGAATTGCTCAGCCCAAGGCTCGTTTGCAGGTTCGCATTTGTCCAAGTTTATAGGAATATCCGATGGGTTGCCGTCAAATTTTGTGGATGACATAATGTTTGATGATGCAGGATTCATGTGGGTAGCCACGTCGGGCGGAGGGTTATGCCGATATGACGGTTATGAATTCATTGTCATGGCTACCGGTACGGAGAAACCTCTTAAAAGTAATTTTGTAAGGAATGTGGTTGAGGACGGATTCCACAGAATGTGGATAGGAACGGAGTGGGGCATCGAGGTGTTTGATCTTATGAACTCATGTATGGTATCCGTGCCCGGAACCCAGGGCACGGCGTTTGACCTCTTTGAAGGTGGTTCCTGCTCATATATGACTCTTGATTCAAAAGGATGTATATGGGCCAAGACTGGCCAGACGCTTATGCGAATAGAGTTTGATGATACCGGAAACGCACTCCGTGTTGACAGCCTTGGCGATCCGCGTATGGCGCAGCCTGCTATGGTATTCAAGGATGTTGAAAAGAACGGAACGGTATGGATAGGAATGAACGGAACAATATACCGTGTACGCAGTACCGATGACGGATTGACATTTGTTCCCGCATTACCCGGTTTTGGCTATAACCCGGAATCGCTGGTTACCGATTATATAGTAAAGGATCAGGATGTGTGGATATCCACCATTGACGGACTGTTCAGGTATAACCTGCCAACCGGGCTGTGGAAGTTGTATGCTACTGAACCGGGTAATGACAAATCCCTTTCGCAAAACTACATAAGCGGTTTGGCGCTAACGTCCGACAATACGCTGGTGGCCATATCGCTTAAGGGTGCTAATTTCTACAGACCTATAGATGACAGCTTTGAACGTCTGTCAAGTGATTCAGATGTGGATGGCTGCAGTCTGAGCAGTAACTTCCTTAATTGTGTAAGCGTAAGAGGTGATGATGTCTGGTTTGGAACCGAGAGCGCCGGTCTTGTCCAACTTAAGACCAAAAGACTGGCTGTAAGCAATTACAGGCATCAGTCATCGGATGCCGCATCGATAGCTTCAAATCCGGTCAATGCAATTTATCAGACTCGTGACGGAATGTTATGGGTTGGAAGCGTGGAGAGCGGTTTGAGTTATACAATGGATCCCAAGGAAGGATTCCGCCATATTACGGCAAAGGACGGTGGTATAAGTCATAATTCGGTAAGTGCAGTTACAAGTGACGATAAGGGTAACCTCTGGGTTGGCACATGGGGCGGAGGCGTTGACGTGCTGAGTGGTGTCAGTCCGTATGTCAGGGTGCAGAAACTGATGTGGAAAGGCGCTCAGTCAGACCGTATAGATCATGTGGGCGCCCTTGAGCTTGATACGCTTAACCACCTGATGTGGATAGGATGCAATACCGGAATATACTATTGTGACCTTTCGTCATACATTGTTTATTCGGCATTCCCGGACCAGACTACAGGTTGTATAGGTTCTTGTGTGGATAGCGAAGGCCAGTTGTGGATGGGCAGCCAGAACGGAGTTCATGTGATAGATCTCAAGAGTGCCAGAAAGAACGGTGACCGGTTGGATTTTGACTATGTAAACCTTAGTGAGAAGTTGGATGAACCGGGGTCGGGGGTTCCGGATAAGATTGTCTCCATAATACAGGCCAAGGACGGTACCATATGGCTTGGCAGTAACGGGAACGGAATATATAAGACTGAGGCGAGTCTGTCAGGAGACTTGAGTTTCAGGAATATCAGTATGAGAGACGGACTGATAAGCAATGTGGTAAGGTGTCTTGAAGAGGATGAGTGGGGTAATATCTGGATTTCTACGGGAAACGGACTGTCCATGCTGTCTCCGGGCTCCATGCAGTTCCTTAACTATTCTGTGGAGCAGGGGCTGCTGTCATCCCAATTCTACCTGAACGCGTCGTGTGTCTGCCAAGACGGCTCGCTCTGCTTTGGTACCGTAGACGGACTGTCTGTGATTGAGCCTTCCCGAAGCAGCTACCAGTATCCTCCTTTGAACCTGCATATTACCAAAACATCCGTAAACGGTAATGTAGATTACAGTCCGTACACGTCTTCGATAACCCTTCATGAAAGAGACAGGTCTCTGGTCTTTTCTTTTTCAACGCTTAATTATGCCACTAATTCAAGATTCAGTTACATGTATCGTATAGAGGGGCTGGACTCCAAGTGGTACAAGGTGGGCAATTCGGACAATACGATCACTTACCCTTCTCTTCCGGCAGGTGACTATCAGCTGCAGGTCAAGGCAATGGGAGCGCCAGGTTCGGCGCCTGATATGATAACACTTCCCATTCATGTCAAGCCGTATTTCAGGCATACGATACTGGCCAAGTTGCTGCTGCTGTTCCTGGTATGGGGCTTGATCCTTGTGTGGCACAAACGCAGGACCCGTTTCCTGGTTAAACAGAAGGACCTGTTGCAGCGTACCGTCGATGAGCGTACACGTGAGATAAACAACCAGCGCATACTTATAGAGCAGAAGGCGGAGGAACTTGACCGCCAGAATGCTCTCCTGAAACATGAGGTTGAGGAACTTGCTGGTAACAGGCTGATAATAGCTCTCAATCCCACTTTGCCCGAAAACAGCAGGGATGATGATTTCAAGGCCAAGGTGATGGAAGTGCTTAAAAGCAGTTACTCCAACCCGGATCTGGATGTATCTATGTTCTGTGACCGGATGGGTATGAGCAAGACTTCGCTTAACAAGAAACTTCAGGAGTCAATGGGTCATTCGGTTACCGAACTGATACGTACCTACCGTCTTACGGTGGCCCGTGAGATGATTGTAAACAATAGGCAGACCGGTATGATGAATATTTCCGAGATAGCATATGACTGCGGGTTCAATGATCCAAAATATTTTACCCGCTGTTTCTCAAAGGAGTTCGGAGTGGCTCCAAGTGCTGTCTGAGGCACTTTTGGGGGTTGGTTCAAAAATCCACCTTTTGCGTTTTTTTATACACCTTTTACGCGTTTAAGTAAAATACTTTTGTACCAACCAAAATAAACTAACTAACGCTAAAAGGTATGAGAAGATCCAAATTTATCCTTTTGCCCGTGCTTACCTTATTATATATAGGGGCGGCCACGACAAGTTGTGAGGGCGGTATCGAGAGGTATAATATCGATGCTCCCGATAACATTCAGCAGATAGCCGATTCTATCGCTGAAGAGAAAGCCAAGATTGATACCGGTGATACGGTATATGTAACCATTGCCAACTCCATAGTGGGAGCCGAAGATTGCTCAACCCCTTGGAACGAGGCAACATCACAGTGGTTTACCGTTCCGGCAAACCGTCTTCTGCACATTGATTTCATCAATCACGGATCAGAGGCCAATAACTGGAATAACTGGAACCTCCGAATGGCCGATGCTACCGAGAATAAAGTAGAGCTGTTCGTAATCCGTTCCGATGCATATGGTTGGGGTAACGTAGATTTCGCTCTTTCGGCTATGGAGCACAACTATGCCGATCTTGCAGCCAAAGCAGGAATAGAGGATATCTGGGAGTACTTCCGCTCTGTTATGGACGGCGCCCGCGTGGCGATGGAGATTGACCACTCCAAGACCGGCAATGTCTATGTGACAGCAACCATGTATGCCCAAAACGGAGATATCCTGGTTGAAAAGTATCATCAGCCGGTTTCGGCTACCGAGGATATCCTTGCAACTCTGGTTTGTGACGGAAGCTGGTTTGATATCAAGAATGCCTATACCGTAACATCAAAGGTTCAGGCTCTGGAGGATTTTGATGCCGTTTCAATAGCAGTTACCGGTATGCCGCAATCCCTGGAGATAGGCCAGACCGATTTCTGGGGCAAGGCAGTTGCCACGGTTACATTCGCCGACGGCTCACAGGCTGTGGCAGATACAGCGGACATAACATTCTCTGTAATTCCGGACCTTAATACTCTGGGTGAGAAGACAGTTGTCCTGTCATATTCAAAGACCAAGCTGGGCAATGCCGGTGCCACTGTCATCGGTTATTATAAGGTATCGGTTGTAAATAACGTGGTATCCATTGAGGTCACCAAGATGCCTACCCTGTCTACCTATTATATATTTGATCAGCTGGAGGGAACCAAACTGCGTTTTGATACATGCGGAATAGTGGTTACAGCCACCTATGCCGATAACTCAACAGGCGTAATCTCCAATGAAGCCCTTATATTCGACAGCATACCGGCTGTCGTTGGAACTCCCGATGTAAAGATTACCTATGTGGGCAGCACAAGCGAGTCTTCTACAACCTGCAAGGTAAATGTAGTTAAGGGTATATCTGAGGTAGGCAAGGCCGATTATTCAAACGGATGGTGGACCACATTCACCCGCGATACTGCCCTTAAGGCTGGTGATTCGGTGGTTTACAAGGCTATGCTCTATTCAAAATCGGCAGAAAACTTCCACAGCCCGTGCGTTATCCTGCGTAATGCCGCACTTGCGGAGTATGCAGTATTCCGTATGGACCATTTCGGTTGGGGAACAAGTTGGACAGACGCTGTAGTAAAGACCTCTAACTGGAACTGGGATTTCTTCAAACCGAATCTTACTTATTCTCTCGTTACCATTACGGTAAAGAATAACGGTGACGGTACGGCAAATGTAAAGTACGACGTTGTTTATCCCAACGGCGAAAATCATTTCCAGTATTATACCAATATTGCTGTAGACAGTGCTGATCTTCAGACCGCCATTGTCCTGGAGTCATCATACCTGGTATTTTTTGAATAATAAAACCCTGAATATATGAAACAGTTTAGATTTTCGATAGCAATATGCTGCCTTCTGGCCGTATCGGGTATTACCGGATCGGTGGTTAACGCAGCTCCTGCCACAACTCAGGCTGCCGACGATATAACAGTGAGAGGTACTCTTGTCGATGAGACCGGAGAGCCTGTTATGGCTGCAGCCGTGGTTGTAAAAGGCAATACAACGACTGGAACGGCATCCGATATGGACGGTAACTTTACTCTCTCCGTGCCCAGTGATGCAGTTCTTGTTATCCAGTCTTTGGGTTATGAGACTAAAGAGGTAGCCGTGAACGGCAAGACCAACCTTGGTACCATTATAGTGAATACCGAGTCTCTGTTCCTGGATCAGGTGGTAGTGATAGGTTACGGTACACAGAAGAAGGCCGACCTGACAGGTTCCGTGGCAGTAGTAGAGGCCGAAGAACTGAAGCGTGTATCACACAGCAATATCTCCTCAATGCTTGAGGGTAAGGTGGCCGGTGTCAATATCACCACCGATGGTCAGCCCGGTGCCGATCCTGCAGTCCGTATCCGCGGTTTGGGCAGCTTTGGTGATACCAGCCCCCTGTACGTTATAGACGGTGTTCCCATGGGTACATCTATCCGTGATTTCTCACCCAATGATATTGAGACCATTCAGGTGCTCAAGGATGCTTCGGCTGCCGCCATCTACGGTTCACGTGCCGGTAACGGTGTGGTTATCATCACCACCAAGAGCGGTAAGAAGGATCAGCCCATGCGTATAGACTATTCAGGTTATCTGGGTGTTGACCGTATCAGGAAGGGTGTCTATGACGTGATGGATTCCAAGGAGTACGGTGAATATGTAAGGATGGCCTTTGCCAACAGCGGAATGGCTGCTCCTTCAGGCTATGATCCTACAAGTGCAGATTATCTGGATCCTGCCAAATACAATACAGACTGGTTTGACACCATGTTCAAGACCGGTGTACGTCAGAATCACAACCTGAACATTTCAGGCGGCGGACAGAACAATACTTATAACATTGGTCTGGATTATTTCAGCCAGAAGGGTACGCTCGAGGGCGCAGGTCCTGACTTTGACCGATTCACTGCCCGTATCAACAATAACATGGACGTAAAGTTCATAAGTCTCAAGACGGGTATCGTATACAGCCACAGCAAGCAGAACAACATGTCAATGAGTAATGCCAACGAGTATGTGCAGGGTCTTTACGGACAGCAGTATCCCGTAATGGCATCGGCTCTTATCATGCCTCCCACCATTCTTGCCCGTGACAGCCGTACATGGGTTCTGGATGATGTGCTTGCTCCCGCAACCGAGTACAACTACGATTCATTCGGTTATGGTACCTATTATGATAAGATACACGGTGACCTGAGAATGACCAACCCGCTCCTGACCAACAACCTGCTTGAGCGCAATACTCTGGTTGACAGGATTGTTGCAACGGGAACCGCCAAGGTTGACCTGATGGATATGATAGGTCACAAGAATGAGAACCACAAGCTCTCATATAACCTTAACCTGTCCTACAGCCGTACTTTTGCCAAGGACTTTACGTTTATTCCCGCTTTCATCCAGAGTACAACCAACTATCTGGACAAGAGCAACGAGACTCTGAACGAGGGCTACCGTTCATATTCCGACGCCCTGATAGAGAACTTCCTGACATACGAGGGCACAATGGGCCGTCATCATCTGAATCTGGTTGCCGGTCAGACATTTGAGCGTGAAAAGTATCACACTCTTACCGGACGCGGCAACAATATGCCCGAGCCCTATTACCTCCAGGTGGGTAATGCTGCAACCCGTGATGCAGGTTCATATGAGAGCGAGCATGTGCTGGCTTCATATCTGGGCCGATTCACATACGATTATGACGGCAAGTACCTGCTTCAGGCAACCGTACGTCGTGACGGTTCCAGCCGCCTTTCCAGTGAGGACCATTGGGACTGGTTCCCCTCATTCTCGGCAGGATGGCGTATTGACCGTGAGAGTTTCTTCAATGTGGAGAGCGTCAATCTGTTCAAGATCCGTACCAGTTACGGTATCCTGGGTAACGAGAACATAGGTGAGTACCAGTACATGGGTACGATGCCCCGCGGAAACTACACTTACAGTTTCGGCAACACTAAGGTAACCGGATCGGCCATATCGGACTATGTCAATACCGCTATCCGTTGGGAGAAGAAAAAGACCTTTGACGTAGGTGTTGACCTGGCCTTCTGGGAGAACAAGTTTGAAATCAATGCCGACTGGTATCATGCAATGTCTGAGGACCTGCTGTATGCAGTAGCAGTTCCCGCCGAGGCTGGTGCAACCAATACTTCGGTTACAATGAACGCCGCTACCATGCTGAATACCGGCTTTGAGCTTGCAGCTACATACCGTAGCCACGAGAATGAGCTCAAATATGAGATATCGGCCAACATGACTCTTCCCAAGAACGAGGTCAAGAGCCTGGGTATGACCAATGAACCGCGTACCGACGGATACAGCCGTACTGAGGTGGGTAATGAGGTAGGTCGTTTCTACGGATATGTATACGAGGGTATATTCCAGAGTCAGGAGGAGATTGACAACCGCGTCAATGACCTGGGCAATCCGGTTGTACAGGCCGGTGCCAAGCCCGGTGATGTGGCATACAAGGATGTCAACAATGACGGCAAGATTACCAACGAGGACCAGGATTATCTGGGTAACGGAATGCCCAAGATCCAGTTCGGTCTGAACTTGAGGTTTGAGTACAAGAACTTTGACCTGAGCATTTCTACCTATGGTGCTGCCGGTCATAAGGTTCTGGATTTTGTAGACATGACACTGCACAACTCATACGGCATTACCAACAAGAGCACAGACCTGCTGAACGCCTGGACTGCCGAGAACCACAGCCAGTCTGTACCGGCCGTTGCCTATAAGACCGATGCTTCAATCACCAATGATATGTTCAGCTCACGCTTCCTGCAGAACGGTGCTTACTGGAAGATTGCCAATGTAGAACTTGGCTACAACTTCAAGGATGGCACTTTCGGCAATGTAATCAGCAATGCACGTGCATACATATCGGGCCAGAACCTGGCTTCTCTGACCAAGTACAGAGGTTACAATGTTGACTTTGCCGGCGGTACTTTCACACCCGGATTCAACTATTGCTCTTATCCTACTCCCATCTCTTGCATGGCAGGTGTTCGTTTCTCATTCTAATAACTGATATACCGGACTATTATGAAAAAGATAAATCTTATTATAGCAGCGGTTCTGGTTACAGGTTTGGTTTCATGTGATTCCCAACTTGACGTAATCAATCCCAACAACCAGACCACATATGACTTCGGCAATACCGAGTCAGACCTTCAGGAGGCTGTGATATCATGCTACAACAGAATCCGTCTGGAGGGTACATTCGCCCGCGTGGGCTATACTATGGATGCCGTTCGCGGTGATGAGGTATGGAACTCGTCACAGCAGTGGTATCTTCCCTATGACAACCTTAACTCAAACGGCCAGATAGATATAGGCGACCAGTGGATTTGGCGTGACAACTATCACGTAGTTAACCGCTGCAACTTTGTACTCTCCAAGGTCGGATCAGCCAAGATGTCAGAGACTGCTCGTGCAGAAATTAAGGGACAGGCTCTGTTCCTCAGGGCACTGGCCTACTATGAATTGGCTACATACTATCAGGATGTGCCTCTTTATACCAATTATTCCGATTATTCATCGCTGGAAAGCATGTATGCTTCAAATTCCAGCCAGGACAAGGTGTTTGACCAGATTGAGGAGGATCTCAAGGAGGCTATTGAACTTCTGCCCAAGCGTGACAAGGGTGGCGAATGGGCCAAAGGTCGTGCAACCTGCGGATCGGCTGCCGGTTATCTGGCACGCGCTCTTATGTTCCGTCACAAGTACGAAGAGGCTTATGAATATCTCAAGGGTATCATAAAAGGTGACTACGGTACCTATGGCCTTATGGCCGATTACGGTGACAACTTCAAGGAGGGTGCACAGTATGAGAACAACAAGGAAAGCCTGTTTGAGGTTCAGTTCATGGATTATGGTACAGGCGGCGCCGACGAGGAGTGGACCCCGGTCAACATCAGCTCTAACGCATCACAGGGCCATGCCGTTGAGAGTAACTACGGATCGCAGGCACTGGGCAGCTGGGGTGACCTGGCCATGTCGCCGTGGCTCTACAACCTCTTCAAGGCTGAGCGTTGCACCGACAACACCCTTGATCCGCGTCTCTATTGGACAGCCGTAACCTACGAGCCTGAGTATAGCACATATACCGGTGCCATCACCGCTGCTTATCCTAACGGTGACCCGCGTTCAAATGTGGTATATCAAAATGAGATAACAGCCACTCCGCTTTCAAACAACGGTCAGGGAGGTATCTCGATTGCCAAGTTCACCAATGCCCGTAACAACATCTATTCAACCATCGTAACAGGCCTGCATTGCGGAATCAATCTGCGTCTTATGCGTTACAGTGATGTTCTGCTGCGCGCTGCAGAGTGCGAGAATGAACTTAACGGACCTACCCAGAAGGCTATAGACTATATCAATGAGGTACGTCGCCGCGTGGCTCTCAAGGACCTTCAGCTCTCAGACTTTACCACCAAGGAGGCTCTCTTTGAGCAGATTGCCAACGTGGAGCGTCCCAAGGAGTTCGGTTGCGAGAACGGCCGCGGTATTGACCTGATACGCTGGGGATTCTTCTATGACGCAGACCGTCTGGCACAGATACGTCAGCACAGCGCATACATGCGTAACGGTACCGCATCAACCGATGTTCTTACCATTGAGACTGCCGATGACTATTCACTGCGTTATTTCGAGCCGGGCCATGAGTATTTCCCCATCTTCCAGAATACTCTTGATGCCAACCCGAATCTTACCGGTAACTCGGCTAACAAGAACATAGATAACAGCGTGGAGTTCCTCCAGAAATGGACGGTACATGCCGTTGCCCAATGATATTTATAATTGATCCAGACGGAATACGCATAGGGCGTATTCCGTCTTTTTTTCTAAATTCGCAGATATGAGAATAAGAAACGCATTATTGCCAATCGTTGCAGCGGTCACATTGTGGGCCTGCTCGGATCCAAGTGAAGGCACCGGAATACATACATCGGGCGGTAAGACGGGTCAGGATACAGAGTACAAGGCTCCCGATTATGCCGATGACTATTCGGCCATAGCATCATGGGACTATCATGTACAATGGAACCTGGCCAATATTCACGATCCGTCTGTGGCATATTACGACGGCTATTACTATATGTACGGAACCGATGCGTCGTACGGCAATGAGCATCTCAAGGCTACGCGCGGCCGTCATTTCCAGGGCCGCCGTTCCAAGGATCTGGTCAACTGGTATTACGTGGCCGGACCGTTTAACGACGCTCCGTCATGGGTGGCCGATTCGCTCAATTCCATCCGTCTGCGTATGGGACTCACTCCAATCAACGGTTCCGATATACAATATGGTTACTGGGCTCCTGTGGTACGCCGCGTAAATGTGGGCGGTAAGGATGTGCTCAGGATGTACTATTGTATAGTGATTGACAACTATATCAAGAGCGGAAAGGCTACATCAACCGCTTTTGACGGCAGCTGGAGCGAGCGTGCCTTTATAGGTATGTGTGAGAGCACCGATCCTTACGGTGCAGTATGGGAGGACAAGGGATTCGTGACCTGCTCTTCATCGGACAAGGGACGTGACGGCTGGACACGTGCCGATGCCGGCGATTGGAATGCCTATTTCTATTACAATGCCATCGACCCCACATATATCGTAACCCCTCAGGGTAAGCATTATCTTATACATGGCTCGTGGCATAGCGGGTTCGCCCTGCTGGAGATTGACGCTGAGAGCGGCAAGCCCAAGGCTGCCTTGGGTGATCCCTGGGCCGACAGCGCCGAAGAACTTACCGCCCGTTACGGACAGCGCATAGGTACCCGTACCGCTGGTTCACGCTGGCAGGGCAGTGAGGCGCCGGAGATTATCTACAAGGACGGTTACTATTACCTGTTCATGGCGTATGACGGACTGGATGTTCCGTATAATACCCGTGTGGTACGCAGTGAGAACATAGAGGGGCCGTATTATGATATCACCGGACGAAATTTCACCAACGGACGCGGTGACTGCTATCCCATAGTGACTCATCCCTACCGTTTTGAACAGGGATACGGATGGGTAGGCATATCGCATTGCGGTATCTTCCAAAAGGAGGGGACCGATGAATGGTTCTACTGCTCTCAGGGCCGTCTGCCGGCAAATGTGGGCGGAAACCGTTTCAGCAACGCCATAATGATGGGCCATGTGCGCCGTATAGTATGGTGTCCCGCATCGGCCTCCGAGCCCGATAACCTTTGGCCTATAGCACTGCCTGAACGCTATGCGGCCGTTCCTGACAGCAAGATCACATCAAATGACCTGATAGGCACATGGGAGCATATCGGCCTGGTTTATGATTATGCGCACCAGAATCTGTCACAGGATATTGTCCTTAAGGCCGACGGCACCGTAACCGGAGCCATAACCGGAAAGTGGAGTTATGATGAGACAACCAAACGTCTTACTCTGGGTAATGTGGTGGTATGCGTGGAGCGTGAGTTGGACTGGGAGGCCAATCCTCGCCGTGAAACCATAGTTTATGCTGGTGTTGACAAGAATAATAAGGTTACCTACTGGGGAAAGAAAATTTGATGTTATTTTTGTGCTCAGAAAGTAGCCTAACCAACAATATTCAATATGAAAAGAAAACTTATCCTGATGGCGGTATGCGCATCATTCATGTTTGGCGTAACCGCTGCCAAGCCCGTCAAGGCTCCCGCCGGCGGCAAGAAAATCAGTAATGAACTTATCGGTATATTCTTTGAGGATATCAGCATGTCGGCCGATGGCGGTCTGTGTGCAGAGCTGATCCAGAACGGATCGTTTGAGTTCAGCCCAAGCGAGCGTGACGGATGGGGCCCCGGTACCGCATGGCGTTCAATCCGCCCGGGTCATTCACTGGGTTACATTGAGCCTAAACAGCAGGATCCCATTCATCCCAACAACCCCAACTACATGCGCCTGAACATTGAGCGCGTGGGTCATTACTATGACTACAACGGCTGGACCGGCGTGGGTATCCAGAACGACGGTTATGACGGCATCCTGCTTAAGGGTGGCGATAAGTATGATTTCTCGGTGTTCCTGCGCAATCCCGACGGCAAGGACAAGGAGGTGCGCGCCGTGCTTCTGGTTCAGGGTCGCGGATTCCGTGCTCAGCCTACCGTTATTGCCGATACCACATTCACTGTTTCGGGCAGTGACTGGAAGAAATACGAGTATACTCTGACTGCAGCACAGGATTGCCCCAACGCATCACTGCAGTTGCTCTCACTTACCACCGGCGTGATGGATATCGATATGGTATCTCTCTATCCGCAGGATACTTATAAAGGTCATGGTTTGAGAAAGGATTTGGCTCAGGCACTGGTTGACCTGAATCCCAAGTTCATGAGATTCCCCGGCGGTTGCGTGGTTCACGGCGGTGGTGACGGATTCTGGGATACATACCGCTGGAAGACAACCGTAGGCCCCAAGGAGACCCGTAAGGGTATCAAGAATACATGGGGTTACCATCAGAGCATGGAGATGGGATACTTTGAGTACTTCCAGTTCTGCGAGGATGCAGGAATGGAGCCCCTGCCCATCCTGCCTTGCGGCGTAAGCTGCCAGGGTACCAACGGCGGTTGGAACATGCGTACTCAGGCTCAGGATGCCGTTCCCATGGAGGATATGCAGGAGTGGGCCGATGAGGCTCTTGACCTGATTGAGTGGGCCAACGGTCCTGCCGACTCCAAGTGGGGTAAGGTACGTGCCGATGCAGGTCATCCGGAGCCATTCAACCTCAAGTATCTGGGTCTTGGAAACGAGGAGAAGATTACCCCTGAGTTTGAGGAGCGTTTCAAGTTCATATATGACCAGGTTCGTGCCAAGTATCCCGATATCGTGATAGTAGGTACCGCAGGTCCCGGCTCACATCCCGGCAACGGTGATTATGAGGAGGGCTGGAAGTTTGCAACAGAACTTGAGGTTCCCATCCTTGATGAGCACTATTATGAGCAGCGCAACTATTTCCTTACCAGCCGTCAGTATGACTCTTATCCCCGTGACCGCAAGACCAAGGTTTACCTGGGTGAGTATGCGGCCAAGGACAAGAAGCTGATTGATGCCCTGGCTGAGGGTCTCTACCTGCTGCATGTAGAGCGTAACGCCGATGTTGTGGTAATGACATCATATGCACCGCTCTTTGCCCGCAAGAATACCAATAACTGGAACCCGGACCTGATTTACTTTGACAACGAGCGTCCGTTCCTTACCTGCAGTTACTACGTACAGCAGATGTTCGGCCAGTCAAGCGGTGATTACTTCTATGGCGAGTGCGTTAAGTTTGACCGCGAGGATGACAATCTGCTGGGTCAGTCTGTAGTGCTTGACACTCAGGCCCGCAAACTCTATCTCAAGGTCTGCAACGCCGGTGAGAATGCTGCCAAGGCAACAATCGACTTGTCACGTTTTGGCGGATTCAAGAGCGTTACCAAGACCGTTATCAAGGGTCAGCCTGATGATGAGAACAACTTTGACCAGCAGCCTATTGCTCCTGTAACCGAGAGCATCAAGCTTAAGAGCAAAGCCACTCTCGATGTAGAGCCCTATTCAATCACTCTCTACACCATCAGTCTGTGACACAATAGGGACGGTTCCTTCCGTGTCATTTTCTCAAAAAAGAAGGCCGGACAACTAATGTTGCCCGACCTTTCTATTTAAAATGACACGGAAGGAACCGTCCCTAATGTGTCACTTTGCTATACGGTTGTTGATATACTCCATTGATACGCTGTTCATGGCAACCTCGTTCTGCTCTGATACCAGGATCTGACTGAACATATCGGTGTAAACCTCCTTGATGTCCTCAATCTTGGCTGTCTTCTTGTCGTCGCTGTTCTCAGTGCGGCATACGGTCTCGATCTCGGTAAGCATCTTCTGATACATGGGGATGAACTGGAGGGCGTCGGCCTGGTTGAGTTCTGCAACTACATCGGCTACGGTAGCCTCTTTCTCGTTAACACTCTGAGCGTTTACATTCATTCCGAAAAGCAGTGCTGCAACGGCAGCGAAGAAAATCTTTTTCATAATTCTTATTTTTTTTGTTTTTGTTATTCTGTTTTGTTTGTGGTCACCGTTCTTGTCGGTTTCCGTAGTTAAGAGTCAAAAAGTGGCGGGAAGTTAAGCGGGAAGTTAAATATTTATCCTTCGTTAACATAATGCTTAACAAACAGGTATTTTTGAAAACATAGTTAACATAAAGAAAATCAGCGACAAACGAAATTTGTCGCTGACCTCATCTAAATATTAACTTGTTGTTTTATGAATTATACTCTTGTGATCGCCGGCCCAATTTTTCCGGCGTTCACATATAATAGTCCATAAAAGGGTTAAGGTTAAATGTAAATCAAAGATTTACCTTGCACTTGGCGGGGGCTGATTCGCGCTGCAGGCGGTTGAGTGCCGTTACCACATATATATAATGCGTGGTACCGTCGCGGTAGGGGAGGTTCACGAATGAGCGGCGGGTTATGGCAACGATGTTCTGCGGATTGTCCAGATCTATCTCCTGTCCGCTTTCAAATCGGTAAACTACGTATTGTACAGCCTTGTCCAGCTCCTTGCGGGCCTTGGGTGCGGTCCAGAACAGGACGGGGCCGTCACTTGTCTCAACCGGCATGAGTTTGCGTACCTTGCCCGGAGTGTTCTTGGGCATGTAATCGGCTACAGGCTGCAGGGCCGGAGTGTTGTGATACTCTTTGGTCAGGACGGTGCGGTAATCATCGGGGTTGTCAACCACTGACTTTGCAGGCCAATAGCAGTTTCCCTGCAGTCCCGGCAGTATGCGTTCCAGGTTGAGTTTGTGGCGCTGCTGGTTGCTTTCGGGATGATTGGGGTCTCTGTCGGTCAGAGTGCGCTCCACATCCTGTCCAAGATACATCAGGCATCCGCCGGCGTTATCGGACCACCATTTGGCCAGTATTGCGTAATCGGCAGCCTTGTAACCGGTATTCCAGTAGGTTTGGGGTATGCAGTAGTCCATCCAGCCTTTCTCTATCCAGTAGAGTACATCGGCATAAAGACCGCTGTAGTTTTCAAGACCTGTGGTCTCACTGCCCTCGGGGTATTGGGCTGATTTGTTGCGGTAGATACCAAAAGGTGATATTCCGAATTTCACCCAGGGCTTAAGCTGCTTTACGGTATTGTAGAGTTGCTCTACAAACAGGTTTACGTTGTCACGGCGCCAGTCATCCTTGTTCTTGAATCCGCGTGGGTCCTTGCGGAACGATGCATCGTCATTGAACTTGAGGTTGCCGTCGGGGTAGGGGTAGAAATAGTCGTCAATGTGGAATCCGTCTATGTCGTAACGGGTCACTATATCGGCTGCTACCTGACAGATGTAGTCGCGGTTCTCCTGCAGGGCGGGGTTGAACAGCGCCAGGTCTCCGTACTTTATGATGCGCTCCGGATGGAGTTTCATCTGGTGGGTGGGGGCGAACTCGGTGGTGGGCTTGGTCTTTACCCGGAAGGGATTGATCCATGCGTGCAGTTCCATGCATCGGGCGTGACACTCATCTATCATGAACTGCAGCGGGTCCCAATCCTCATCGGGAGCCTCGCCCTGGAATCCGGTCAGATAAGCGCTCCAGGGCTCCAGGTCTGATTTGTACAGGGCATCGGCCTCAACTCGTACCTGGAACAGTATGGCGTTGATTCCGCATGATGCAAGTGAGTCAAGCTGGCGGCTGAGTTCGGCCTTGAGTTCGGCTGTGGGAATGCCTTCAAACTGATGGTTTACAGCCTGAATCCACGCTCCGCGGAACTCACGCTTGGGTGCCGCAGCGAATGTGAACGCTACGGTAACGAGGGCGAGCAGCAGGGTGGCTAGGCGCTTCATTATTTCTTGGGCAGACTGTTGTACTCTTCAAGGGCCTCAGCCAGCAACTTAAGGGCCTCTTTAAGATCCTCTACGTTAAGCACGTAAGCCAGACGGACCTGGTCGTGTCCGTACTGAGGATCTGAGTAGAAACCTGTTCCGGGGGCCATCATGATGGTCTTGCCGTCGCGGCGGAAATCGGTCAGGCACCATTTGCAGAACTTCTCGCAGTCGTCAATGGGCAGCTTTGCAGTGGTGTAGAATGCGCCCATGGGGATGGGTGAGTACACTCCGGGTATCTTGTTGAGTCCGTCTATAAGGAACTTACGGCGGGTGATGAACTCCTCATAGGTGTTGTTCATATACTCACGCGGGGCCGATATGGATGCCTCGGCAATTACCTGGCCTATCAGAGGCGGGCACAGGCGAGCCTGGCAGAACTTCATCACGGCGTTGCGAACCTCCTGGTTCTTGGTGGCGATGGCGCCAATGCGGATACCGCACTCAGAGTAACGCTTTGAAACGGAGTCTATCAGGATTACGTGGTCCTCAATACCCTCCAAGTGGCAGGCTGAGATGTAAGGTGAGCCTGTGTAGATGAACTCGCGGTAAACCTCATCGGAGAACAGGTACAGGTCATATTTCTTGACCAGATCACGCAGCTGGAGCATCTCCTTGCGGGTGTACAGGTAACCGGTGGGGTTGTTGGGGTTGCATATCAGGATACCCTTGGTGCGCTCGGTGATGAGTTCCTCAAACTTTTCGACCGGGGGCAGGGCGAATCCGTCCTCTATTGTTGACACGATGGGTTTGATCACGGCGCCGGCTGATACTGCGAATGCCATGTAGTTGGCGTAGGCAGGCTCCGGAACAATGATCTCATCACCAGGGTTAAGGCAGGTCATAAACGCAAACAGAACCGCCTCAGATCCTCCGTTGGTAACGATGATGTCATCGGGTTCAAACTTGATCTGATACTGCTCGTAATAGTCGCACAGCTTCTTGCGGAGGCTCAGGAATCCCTGTGAGGGGGTGTACTCCAGCACCTGACGGTCAATCTTCTTGAGCGCGTCAAGACCAATCTGCGGTGAGGGCAGGTCGGGCTGACCGATGTTAAGATGATAGACTTTGACGCCTTCGGCCTCAATTTTCTGTGCTATGCCTGACAGTTTGCGGATAGGCGAACTGGGCATGATTTCAGCGCGGTTGGAGATTTTCATTTCACTAAAAAAGTTCTGTTTGCTATTTAAGACGCAAAAATACAACAAACCGCGGGCTTAACACCCACGGTTTGCGTAATATTTTATTATAAGAGGTGGATTAATGTATCCTCTTGCCCAGTTTCAGGTTGTCGCCCGATGCATCAACAGTCCAGATCTCAGGCTTGCGGCCTGTACCGCCATCGTGGTGAACCGAGTAGAGCAGCTGGCCCTCAAATGACTTGAAGATCATACCGTGACCTGAGTTGTCACCCTTGAATGAGGTCTCTTCCTGAATCCACGGACCCTTGATGCTGCCGCTGGTGGACCATGCAATACCGTTTGCATATCGGTTCTCACCCCAGCTTGACCAGAGCATACCCAGACGACCGGTCTCGGTGCGGAACATCTGCGGGCCATCGGTTACCCAACCCGGCATCTTCATGCCGAATGTGGCCTCGCCGATAGAGTTCATCTCCTTTGACCATGCAGCCTCCGATGCGCGGAAGATGGTGGTAGGCTCGGCCAGACGGTGGGTCAGATCCTTTGACAGAGGCATGTAAGCCATTGTACCGTCAATCAGCTGAGTCCACTCGTGTACGAATACCATGTAAACTGTATCGTTCTCCTCATAAAGAGTTCCGTCGATGATATCCCATGTTGTGGGGCCAAGGCAGAAGAGTGAGTCCTTTACAAGAGGCAGGTAGGGACCGTCAACCTTGTCCGATACCAGCAGCTGAGTCTGGTTCAGAGGTACGTTGTAGCGGCGCGGAACCTGCTCGATGCATACGCTGTGGTTGTTCCATGTGCCTGCATAGTAGAACTTGTCACCGAACTTGTGGATCTCGGCTGCAGCTACAAAGTTGCCCTGCATCCATGTGCCTGACAGGTCGATTACGTTGTAGGGGCCGGTCCACATCTCAAGGTCTGTGCTCTTGTAGAGAGAACCTCCGGTACCGGTCAGCCAGTATGTCTTGGTCTCGGGATCGGGATAGATGAACGGATCACTCATGGAGAGTTCCTTAAGAGATACGGTGCGAACCTGCGGTGCGGGACGCTGGCCGGCGGGGCGCTGCATGTTCATAGGAGGACGCGGAGCCTGAGCCTGTCCCTGTCCCTGCGGGCGCGGACGGATCATACCGCCAAAATTACGCTGTCCGGGATTGGCAGGAGGAGCCTGCTCGCCGCGCGGAACGCTTATTATTACATTGTCTCTGTTGCAGCTGGCCTGGCAGTTATCGCAGCAGGTGCAGCCGTCTTTACACTGGCACTCTTCTGAGCAGCAGTCGTTCTTGCTTTTGCACGAAACGGTCAGCAGAGCGCAGACCGCTAAAGTCATAAAAAGACGGATTGTTTTCATATTACATTTATTGGTTTGAAGTATAATCGCTAACGGAAAGCAAATGTAACGAAAAAGGGTGTATTTTTGCAAGAGAATTATTGAATTACATTAAAACCTTTTATATGCTTAAGAAATTATTCATTGCAGTTGCATTGGTTGCAACAGTTGCCTGCGGCTCCCAGAACGGAACCAAGACAACCCAGAAGCCGGACAAGAACTTCTATATCTACCTGGCATTCGGTCAGTCCAACATGGAGGGTAACGCCCGTATTGAGGATCAGGACCGTGAGGGTATCAGTGACCGCTGGCAGATGATGGCTGCCGTAGATTTCCCCAAGATGGAACGTAAACAGGGAGAGTGGTATAAGGCTGTTCCGCCTTTGTGCCGTGAATCAAACGGTCTTACTCCGGTTGACTATTTTGGCCGTACCATGGTTGAGAATCTGCCCGAGAAAGTTCGTGTAGGTGTTATCTGTGTGGCTGTAGGAGGCTGCAAGATAGAAGCTTTCATGAAGGATCGCGCCCAGGAATACGGTGACAACGCCGCCATGTGGATGAAGAACTGGATTGCTCCTTATGACAACAACTGCTATCAGCGTCTGGTTGATCTGGCCAGGGAGGCCCAGAAGGTTGGTGTCATCAAGGGATTCCTTATGCATCAGGGTGAGTCCAATATCAATGAAGAGGATTGGCCCGAGAAAGTCAAGTATGTATACGAGACTCTGATTGAGGATCTGAACCTTGATCCCAAGAAGACTCCGCTGCTGGCAGGTGAGGTTGTAAATGCCGATGTTCAGGGCCGAAGCGCATCGATGAATGAGATCATTGCAAAGCTTCCTGATGTGCTGCCGAATTCATACGTAATTTCATCGGCCGGAGCCACAACAGGCTTCGATCATCTGCATTTTGATGCCGCCGGTTACCGCGAAATGGGTCGCCGATATGCATACAAGACGCTTGAATTGATGGGTATAACACCTAAGAAATAATAAATAGCGGGTGATAAACCCGCTTAATTACCTAATAATCAATCAATTAATGCTTGTAGAATTGGTTAACTTTGTTTTGGTTGCTTTTAAATATTTTAAGTAACAACGTATCAAAAAAGTGCCGACCTTTGCGGTCGAAAACAAAGGATAATTCTCATAAGCATTAATTGGTTAGTAATTAGGTTAGTAATTAGGTTCGGGCCCGAGAATTTGTGAAAATTGCAAGGCTCACTCCAAGGGGAAAAGGTCCCTGCGGAGGAAATTGAAAAAATTGAGTTCACGCGAGTGAATTCATTTTTTTTTGTGGACATTGGGGACGGTTCCGTTTGGCACCATTTTCGAAAAAAAAGTGCCAAACGGAACCGTCCCCAATGTCCACAGTGGCTCACTTGGAAAGAAGAGCGGCGATGGAATCTCTGTAGGAGCGGGAGACGGGGATGGGGTTGATTCCTTCCTGGTCAAGGATGACGTAGAGGTTGTCGCGGTCGTTGTTGAAGAACTTTACCTTGGCAATGTTAATAAGGTATGAGCGGTGGCATCGGGTTATATATCCCTCCAGGTCGTCCTCAATGTTCTTGGCCGTTGTGCGGATCATGGTGTTGTGCACTACACCGTCCTGCTCATAGAATATCTTTACGTAATTGTCCTCGGATACGGCATAGAGGATATCCATAATGCGGAGTGAAAGCTTTATGTTACCCTTTATGTCATGTATGGATACCACCAATGCACCATCGGGCTTGGTGGGACTGCTGCCGGACTGGACCTTAAGTCCGTGGGCGTATCCGTAAAGGTATGCTATTATATAAGGAATAAGCAGTATCAGGAATATGCAGAACAGGGCTCTGGGAAACAAATCGGCCAATGAGACATTGTTTTGCTGGACCAGAAGGGATATGGCTGTGTATATTATTGATACTATCAGTACCTCTGCCAGGGAATAGAATATCAGCCCCCATCCTCCAATCCTGTATCGGCGGTTAAGGTCCATAAGCAACACCTTGCTCGAAATGAGGAAGAGCACGGAGAAAGCGTACATGGTTATCGTACCCAGCAGTTTGTAACTCTCCCTTAATGTGAACCAATAGGTTGATGAGAACGGCGAATAGAGCTGTAGGAACAGGATTGAAAACGCCACAATGAACAGTACCGTCAGAAACAGGAATTTCCGGGTAAACATATAGTCGGGTAACTTGTTCATACAGCGTAATTGTTTGGTACTGCGAAGATAAGGTTTTTTGTCATATCACCCAAATCTCGGTGTGGGGTGAATTGCCGATATCCGGAATGCCGGCAATTCGCCACATCGTCGGTATCGGACATCCCAAATAACCTTGTTTGTTATATTCTCAGGGCATATTGGGGTACCTTTGCGGCAAATTTCAAAACACTATTATGGCAAGACTTATTTACAGAACTCCTGATTGTGACATGAACGCCACAAGCGTCATCAAAATGTATGAAGACAGTTTCCGCCGCCACTGGGACAACGAGGCTTTGTCCGATTTCCGCGGCGAGAGAATCACCTACGCAGAACTGGCCAAGCGCGTTGCCCGCGTACATATTTTACTTGAGAACGCAGGCATAAAGCGTGGTGACAAGGTTGCCCTGTGCGGCAAGAACACCCTGGCTTGGGGCGTGGCATTTTTTGGAGTCTATACATACGGAGCAATTCCCGTTCCTATCCTGAATGATTTCAAACCCGGTAACGTTCACATGCTGGTCAACCACTCTGAGGCAAAGCTGCTCATGGTTGGCGATGTGGTTCTAACCGGTATGGTATTCGATGAGATGCCCCAGATTCTGGGTATGATCCTGCTCAACGACATGTCGCTCAAGGCCTGCCGTTCAAAGGAACTTGAAAACGCCATGGCTACTCTCGATGAGTGCTTTGACAAGAAATATCCTAACGGTTTTACCAAAGACGATATCAAATATGAGGCCGAGAAGGACACCAATGACCTGGCTGTTCTGAACTATACATCAGGTACCACCGGTGATCCCAAGGGCGTTATGGTTCCTTACCGTGCAATGCTTGTAAACCTCAAGTTTGCCTGTGGCGTACTTCCGCTTACCAAGGGCGAGACTGTGGTTTCAATACTTCCCATGGCTCATATGTTCGGTCTGGCATTCCAGCTCATGTTTGAGTTGCTGCTGGGCGCCAGCATCTGCTATCTGGGCAAGATGCCTTCACCCAAGATCCTGTTCGATGCATTCGCCGAGGAGAAGCCCAAACTCATCATCACCGTTCCTCTGGTAATTGAGAAGGTTATCAAGCAGAAGATACAGCCCGTTATGGAGAAGCCTATGATGAAGATCCTGATGGCTATCCCCGGCATCAACCGTATAATCGGCGGCAAGATCCGCTCCAAGATAATCGGCGCTTTCGGCGGCGAGATGGATTGCCTCATTGTAGGCGGTGCTGCCCTGAATGCCGATGTCGAGAAGATCCTTCGCAAGATTCACTTCCCGTACACCGTAGGTTACGGCAGCACCGAGTGCGCTCCTCTGATTTCATATGTTGACTGGGAGAAGTACAAGGCCGGTTCATGCGGTATCGCAGTTCCCGGATGCCCCGTTCAGGTATTCAGTGATGCTCCCGGCAATATCGGAGAACTGCTTGTAAAGGGTGACAACGTGATGCTGGGTTACTACAAGAATCCCAATGCCACACGCGATGTCATCGACCCCGAAGGCTGGTTCCACACCGGTGACCTGGGTACAATCGACAAGCAGGGCTACATCTATATCAAGGGTCGCAGCAAGAATATGATCCTGGGTCCCTCGGGTCAGAACATCTATCCTGAGGAGATTGAGGATATGTATATGAATCTTCCTCTGGTATCTGAGGTGCTGGTTGTAGAGCGTGACCGCAAACTGGTGGCTCTGGTATTCCCCGATTACGAGGCCGGCAAGTCTGCAGGTCTTAACCAGCAGCAGGTTCTGGCACATCTTGAGGATGACCGCAAGAAGATCAACGATATGCTGCCCGGCTACTCACAGGTATCCAAACTGGAGATCCGCACCGAGGAGTTTGAGAAGACTCCCAAGCGCAGCATCCGCCGCGGTCTCTACAAGTAATCTGACTGGATTGAAAAAATAGGACCCTCTCAGGGTATTAGGGAGAATGCCCTCCCACAACAAAATATATCGATTCCGAAACTACTGAACAAGTTCAGCGTTCCAGAATCGATATTTTTTGTCGCGGGCCCCTCCCACTGGTCACGCGTGGGTGCGAGACTCCCTAATACCCTGAGAGGGTCCTATTTTTTCAATCCAACTGGAGGATTTGTTTGATTAGCGGGACGACGGCGGTGCGGAGGGATTTGTCGTTGAGGCGGTGCTCTCCCTCAAAGCGCTGGGCGTTGGGGTAGTGCTTCTTGAAGAGGTCGTAGCAGTTTACCGTGGTGTCGTGGTTGCCGAAGAGGCCGTAGGTGTTCTCGCGGTCAAAATCAGTGATGCCCTTGAACTGCTGGCGCTCCATCATGTTGAAGTTCTTTACAATCTGCCCTGTAATCTTGAAGGTCTTGGCTCCGTCCTTGCGTCCGTTCTGGAAAGGGTAGGTGGTGTTGGCCTTCATTACCTTTGACATGGTGGACATGTTGAACGACGGGTTAACGCATATCTTTTTGTAGCCGAACATCTGCTGGGCGTACATGGCGCCCATGGATGTGCCTACTATTATATCGGGCTTCTGCTCGTCAACGTACTGACGCAGGTAGGGCAGAGCCTCTGCGGGATCTACCGGGATATCGGGGGCAACAACCTCCAGTTCGGGAAGCATGTGGCGCAGGCTCTCGACCGTGCCGCTTGCGCCCGATGACATGAATCCGTGAAAGTATACCAGCTTCATTACTTGCCGGCCTTAAGACCCTTGATGACTGCGTTGGTGAATCCGGCCTCCTCCATGGCGTTCAGACCCTTGATGGTGATACCGCCGGGAGTGGTAACCTTATCAACCTCCTGCTCGGGATGTGAGCCGTGAGCCAGAAGCAGTTCGACAGCACCCTTGATGGTGCCAAGCACAATCTCCTGAGCATCCTTGGGATAGAATCCCATCTCAACGCCACCCTCAACGTTGGCACGGATATAACGGAATACATATGCTATGCCGCATGATGCAAGTGCGGTACCTGCGGTCATCTGCTTTTCCTCAACCTGCTTTGCAAAGCCAACCTGGCCAAAGAGTTTCTGGATAAGGTCCAGATTCTTTTTGGTTGCGGTATTGGAGCAATAGAAGAATACGCCTGCTCCAACCTCAACTGCAATGTTGGGGATAAGGTAAACAACCTGTGCCTTCTCGGAGCCCTTCTCAAAAAGCTCGGCAAGTTTGTCAAGACCTACACCGGCGGCAATTGATATGATGAGTTGTTTCTTGTAGTCAAGAGCCTCCTTAACCTCCTCTACGGCCGATGGCAATATCCAGGGCTTTACGGCAAACAGAACAATGTCAGCACCCTTGACAGCCTTGGCGTTCTCCTTTGATGTGCCGATACCCGGAACATCTTTCTTGAGGCCCTCAAGTGTGGCATCACTACGGTCACAGCAGGTGATATCCTTGGCTGCGAACACTTTCTTTGCTGCAAATCCTCTGGCAATTGCGCCTCCCATATTTCCGGCGCCGATGATGGTAATCTTCATAATTGGAACTAATTTGATTGCGCGAAGGTAGGTATTTTTTTTAAAAGGTATTTAGCGAATCCATCTCCATCCACAAAAAAACGCCCCGGAAGGGACGTTTATTTTGTGGGTGAAGATGGATTCGAACCACCGAAGTCGAGAGACAGCAGATTTACAGTCTGCCCCATTTGGCCACTCTGGAATTCACCCAGCCTGAAAACCTGACTTACTTGCTGGTAAGACGGGCTATGTACTTGTCGGCCTCAATGCCCTCGTTTGACTCGGGATACTTGGCCTTTATCAGTTTGTAGATCTTAAGAGCCTGGGCGGGTTTGTCTATTGACTCATAGATGATACCTGCCTGCATGTAATAATAAGGTGAGAGCAGCTTGTTGTCAGCCTTCTTGGCAGCCTTCTCAAATGTTGAGATTGCCTTGTCGTACTCACCGTTGGTAGCGTAGCAGTTTGCCAGAGCGCCCAGAGCTGCGGGAGCAACCATCTGGTCCTTACCGTTGAACTTGGCCAGATACTTCTGAGCAATCTCCATGCTGTCCAGCTGAGCGTAGCAGAGACCTGCATACAGGTTTGCCAGCTTGTTGGCCTTGGTGCCCTTGAACTGGTCTGCCAGTTCAACGAAACCCTCAAATCCGTATGCGTCACCGTTCAGGGCAGTGCTGTAGTCACCGTTCATGAAATAAGCCTCACCGGGGAATATTGCCTCTGAAGCCTTTTCCTGACGGGGCTGTGCAACCTTTGCGTTGTAGATCATGCCGCCGGCGATGATAACTATGATAGCAATGAGGCAACCGAAGATGGTCTTCTTGTTGTTCTCAAAAAACTGTTCTGACTTGCTCAGAGCCTCTTCCAGGCTTTTCTGTTCCTGCTTGGGAGCGGGGTTTACTGCTTTCTTTGCCATTTCGTCATTTTGTTAGCGGGTGCAAAAATAGTCATTTTTTACTTTCTGTAAACATTTTGGCTCAAAATAATTGACTAATTTTGTGTTGCTATCAACCCGCAATACACCCCTTATGCAACTGGAACATCTCTTTGTTCAGGATTACCGCAATATTCTGCAGGCCGACTTGGATTTTTCACCCAAGCTGAACTGTTTTGTGGGCATGAACGGAATGGGCAAGACCAATCTGCTGGATGCTGTTTACTGCTTGTCGTTCTGTAAGAGTTCCATAAGTCAGACAGAAAGCCTGACCATCCGCCACGGAGCGGAGTGCTATCAGTTGCAGGGCTCATACCGGACCCCCATGGGAGAGCGCACCGTCATAGCATGCGTGTCCAAGAGCAAGAGCAAGCAAATGAAGCGTGACGGCAAGGACTATCAGCGCTTCTCGGACCATATAGGCTATATCCCGCTGGTGATGGTGTCGCCCCAGGACACTGAACTGATATCGGGCGGAAGTGAGGAACGACGCCGTTTCATGGACATCATCATATCGCAGTACGATATCGAGTACCTGAAACTCCTTATTTCATATAATAAGGCGGTGCAGCAGCGTAACACCCTGCTCAAGATGGAGGTGGAACCCGATCGCGAACTCTTCCTGATGTGGGAGCAGACCATGGCCGATACGGGTCAGAAGATCTTTGAGAAACGCCGTGCCCTGACCGACCGTCTGGTGCCCTATTTCCAGGAGATGTACTCACTTATAGGCGATGCCACCGAGCAGGTTTCGCTCTCATACACATCGCACGCCCAGCGCGGTGACCTGATGAAACAGTTTGAAGAGGGCCGATATCTGGACCGCAGCGCAGGCTATTCGCTGCACGGAATCCATAAGGATGAACTTGAGATGAACCTGGACGGATATCCCATACGCCGCGAGGGCTCACAGGGTCAGAACAAAAGTTACCTGGTGGCACTCAAACTGGCGCAGTACCGCCTGCTCAGCGAGTCGTGCGGCAAGCGTCCCATACTGTTGCTTGACGATATATTCGACCGTCTGGATTCGGCAAGGGTGGGGCGTATCATCTCGTTGGTATCGGACAACGAAAAATTCGGACAGGTATTCATTACCGACGTAGACCGGAACCATATTGACGGAATCATGGAGAATGCCGGATGTGATTACCGTGTGTTTACCGTTCAGGACGGTCAGGTGATATGAAAAAGACTGAGTCAGAGAAGGTTGGCGGTGTGATCATGCAGTACCTGCGTGAGATGGGGCTTGAGACTCCCCTGAACGAGCACCGTCTGATCCAGGCCTGGGACAAGGTGCTGGGACCGGCCGTTTCAAGGTACACAAAGGAAATCCGTATTTACAATCAGGTGCTTTTTGTGACCGTATCATCGGCGGCGCTCCGCAACGAACTCATGATGCGCCGCACTGAACTGGTGGCACGGCTGAATGCCCAGGCCGGAGCCCAGGTCATTACCCAAATCGTTTTGAAGTGATTATTTCAGGGCCTCGACAGCCTTTGTGATTGTGGGGTCGGTCTGGTTTATGAAGGCTATGTAATCCTGCATATCCAGCGCATCGTAGATTATGTTTCCGTAAACGGCAGTGCGCATCTGCTTGCGTGCGGGGGCGGTCAGGCTGTAGTCACGCTTGACTCCGTTCTTTGCTGCATAATCGTAGAATTTGTTGAGTACGTTGTCTGCATCAAGATATGCCTCAATCTCAGAGAACGTCTTGTACTTGGCAAGTGCGGCACGGTTGCTGTCAACATACTTGAACGAATACTTGTTGATGAGGCTCTTGCGTACTACATCAGAGTAGTATTTTGAGTAGCCGGTAGTGTCCTGAGCCACAAAGATGTCGGGCATGATTCCGCCTCCGCCGTAAACGGTGCGGCCGCCCTTGGTTTTGTAAACCTCGTCCTCGTTCTGCTTGATGCTGTCGGCAGTGAAGAACTCTCCGTGCTCGTAGCGTTTGATGATATCCATCGCATAGTCCTCATCGGACTCACCGTACGGCTTCTGTATGCATCGGCCCGACGGGGTGTAGTAGCGGGCAATGGTGATGCGTATGCTTGATCCATCGGCAAAGTCAATGGGTTCCTGCACAAGTCCCTTGCCGAATGAACGGCGGCCTACAATAGTGCCGCGGTCGTTGTCCTGGATGGCTCCCGTGAATATCTCGGCGGCCGATGCAGACGACTCGTCAATCATTACCACAAGCGGAATTGTCTGGTAATGACCGCGTCCGTCGGCATACTGCTTGGCGGTGGGGTTGTGGGCTCCCTGCGTGTAAACAATCAGGTCGTTCTTGGGGAGGAACTGGTTTGCCATCTGAATGGCTGCACCCAGGTAGCCTCCGGTGTTGCTGCGCAGGTCAATGATGAGTTTCTTCATGCCCTTGCTGCTCAGGTCGGCCAGACTGGTCAGCATCTCGGCGAATGTGGTCTCGCCGAACTTGTTTATCATTATGTAGCCTATGCCATCCTTGGGTGAAATCATATATGCCGCATCAACGCTCTTGACCGGAATGTCACCGCGAACGATGGTGAAATCCACCAGGTCGGGCTCGTCGTTACGCTTTACGCTGATCTTTACGCTTGTGCCCTTGGGGCCCTTCAGGTTCTTGACAACCTCATTGCTGGGAATCTTCTTTCCGGCAAACAAGGAGTCGTTGATAAGGACTATGCGATCACCTGCCAGCACGCCAACTTTCTCGGATGGACCTCCGTGGATGACATTGTTTACGCGAATGGTGTCATCCTGAATTGAGAACTGTATGCCGATACCCGAGAAACTGCCGTGAAGTTCATCGTTGCTCTCCTGGGTCTCCTCGGCGGGATAGTAGGCGGAGTGGGGGTCAAGTTCCTGCAGTATCGTGGGCAGTACGCGATCCATGATAGAGTCCATATCGACCACATCGACATATTTGCGGTCAATGGCCTTGATGAGTGTCTCGACCTTCTGTGAGCCGGGACTTGAGGAACGGGTAAACTGCGGCTGGTGTCTTTTGAATACGCCAATCATGACTTCTGTTCCAAGAAAGAAGCCCATGGTAAGAAGAAAAAGTATGCGGATGATTGTTTTCAGTGTCTTCATTTTTCAGTGTTTTCTGTGTTCAAGTCCAGATAAATAACTTCAATTCCTGCACGCTTGAGCAGGTCAACTCCGTCTGTGAGCCTGTATTGCTCGGTATAGATAACGCGTTTAATGCCTGACTGGATAATCAGTTTTGCACATTCTATACAAGGAGATGCGGTGACATAAAGCGTTGCACCGTCGCTGCTGTTTGATGAGCGGGCCAGTTTGGTAATGGCGTTGGCCTCGGCGTGGAGTACGTAAGGCTTGGAAACGTTGTTCTCATCTTCGCAGATATTCTCGAATCCGGTGGGGGTGCCGTTGTACCCGTCGGATATGATCATGTTGTTCTTAACCACCAGGGCGCCCACCTTGCGGCGTACGCAGTAGGAGTTCTCGGCCCAGATGAGGGCCATGCGTGCGTATCGGCGGTCAAGAGCTGCTTTTTTTGCTTCGTCCATTTTTAAATCAGGTTCTCAAGCGCGGGAATGAAAATCTCCTTGCGGCGCAGGGATATGTGCCCCTGGGCCTCGAGTGCGTTCAGTTCACGCGATACGTTAAGTCTTGTGGCATCCATCAGGACTGCCAGGTCATTCATCTTGATGCTCAGTTTCTTGATGCCCGTCTGTGTATCGGACAAACCCTTGATGAAACGGATTATGCGGTCTCTCAGAGAGGCTCCCTCAAGTGTCCAGAGATGGCTGTCCAGCTGCTGAACGCGGCCGCTCAGTATGTTGAGCAGGTTCATGCGGCAGATGTTGTACTTGCCAAGCTCTGTGTAGATGTACTGCTTGTCGACCATCAGGAAACTGCATGGGGTGACGGCAGTGTATGTGCGCTGATATGAACCTGCGCGTCCGAACATTGAATAGGGCTCGATAAGGAAGGGGGCGTCTATCTGTTCCATGAATGAAAGGTTGCCGTCCATACCCTCTCGGGAACTCTCTACGGTGCCGTTTATCAGGAATGCGAAACTTTTGCACCGGTCACCTGCACTGATTATGGAACCGCCCTCTTCATAACGGACAAAGTCCAGACGTATCTTCTGCAGCAGGCTGTTGAAATCGGCCTGACTCATGCCCTGAAAAAGGGGCAGACTGAGCAGCGTGTCATACATCGGCAGTTCCATATAGCACAATTGATCGTAAATTCACGCAAAGTTACTTTTTTTTCTTTGCGGAGTGTCATTAATCCAAAGGAATCACTATTTTTGTAGAAAAGTGGTCCTCTTTTTTAAGGCCATAAACTAAATGTTTAACAAACCAATAATTGTTTTCTAACCTATGATTGAATTATTTAATTCCCTGGAACCATTACAGAAGTTTTTCTGGACTATCGCTTGTTGTGCATCTCTGGTATTTATCATTCAGACTATCATGACATTCATAGGCCTGGGTACTGATGCGGACGTTGATGCCGGTCCGATGGACGGTTCGGTTGACTCCATGGAGGACGGTGCCCTGAGCGGAGTGTTCTCATTCCGTAACCTTATCAATTTCCTGCTCGGATACGGTTGGGCAGGCGTGTTGCTGTTTGATGACATTGAAAAACGCTGGCTGCTCCAGTTACTGGCAATCGCAGTGGGTCTGCTGTTCGTCCTGGCATTCGTGTTCATGTTCCGTCAGGTCATGAAACTCTCACATGACGGCAGTTTCAAGATGAGTGAGACCGTAGGTCTTAAGGCCGATGTGTACCTGCGTATCCCTGCTGCCCGTTCAGGACGCGGCAAGGTGCAGCTTAGTGTAAAGGGCTCAGTACATGAGATTGACGCCGTTACTGACAATGACGCTGAGATTCCTACCGGCGGTCAGGTTGAGATAGTTGAAGTTCTCGGCGATGACCTCCTTCTTGTAAAGTGATTAAAAGATTGAATAATAACAATTTAATACATAAGTTAAGTAATGAATTCAAGTAGTATTTCAATTCTCGTAGTGATAGGAGTTGTACTCCTTTTCATTCTGTTTGCAACAATCATCCGCAGGTACAGACGTTGCCCTTCTGACAAGATTCTGGTAGTTTACGGTAAGACAGGAGGCGGCAGTGCCAAGTGTATACACGGTGGCGGTAAGTTTGTATGGCCCGTTATCCAGGACTATGCATACCTGAGCCTGACACCTATTTCCATAGATGCCAACCTGACCAACGCCCTGAGCCGTCAGAACATCCGCGTGGACGTTCCCTGCCGATTCACAGTCGGTATATCGACCGAGCCCGACAGCATGAACAACGCCGCTGAGCGTCTGCTGGGACTCACAGCCGATGAGATTCAGGAACTGGCCCGTGATATCCTGTTCGGTCAGCTGCGTCTGGTTATCGCAACCATGACCATTGAGGAGATCAACAGCGACCGTGACACCTTCCTGGAGAAGATTGCCAAGAACGTTGAGGTTGAACTCAAGAAGATAGGTCTTCGTCTTATCAACGTGAACGTGACCGATATCAAGGATGAGTCAGGTTATATCCAGGCTCTGGGTAAGGAGGCTGCCGCCAAGGCCATCAACGAGGCTAAGGTAAGCGTGGCTGAGCAGGACCGTAACGGTGAAATCGGTAAGGCCGAGGCCGTTAAGGAGACCCGTATCCGTACATCACAGGCTAACGCCGTAGCCGTACAGGGTGAGAACAACGCCAAGGTTGAGATTGCCAACTCAGACGCATTCCGTCGTGAGAAGGAGGCCGAGGCTAACCGTCTGGCTGTAACAGCTGAGAAGGTACAGCAGGCTAAGGCACTGCAGGATGCCTATATCGCTGAGCGTGATGCTGAAAACGCCCGTGCCGAGCGTGAGCGTTCAACCCAGCAGGCCAACATCCTGGTTGCCCAGCAGGTTGAGAAGGACCGTATAATCATAGCCGCCGAGGCTGAGGCTGAGAAGCTCCGCGTAAGCGCCAAGGGTGAGGCCGATGCCATATTCGCCAAGATGGAGGCCGAGGCTAAGGGTTACTATGAGATCCTGACCAAGCAGGCTGCCGGTTATGACAAGATGGTACAGGCTGCAGGCGGTGATGCCGCAAAGGCATTCATGCTGCTCATGTCAGAGAAGATGCCGGAACTTGTAAAGACTCAGGTAGAGGCTATCAAGGGTATCAAGTTCGACAACGTAACCGTTTGGGATTCAGGCAACGGCGCCGACGGAAAGGGATCGACCGCAAACTTTCTGAGCGGACTCATGAAGTCTGTTCCTCCCATGTCAGATCTCTTTAACATGGCCGGTCTGAACCTGCCCGAGTATCTTGGCAAGAAGAAGGAAGCCGATGCTCCCGTAGCACAGGCCGAGGAGATTAAGGAAGACAAAAAGAAGAAGTAATCCTTAACTCTCAACCGCAAAAAAGCGCGCATAAGGGACTGTCCCTAATGCGCGCTTTTGTGTCATTATACTCATTTGTGAGTATGACGGGTTATTGCTGAAAGTGCTATTTTTGCACTCAGTTAGACTTGTTTTATATAAGAATATGGGTGTAAAAGCTTCTGAATATGTCCCACAGGACAAAATGAGGGACCTGATAGAAGACAACAATCTGATGTTGCTTGTAATCAGCCGTTTCGGAATTCAGTTCGGATTCGGTGACAGTACCATAAATGAGGTATGCCGTAATAACGGAGTTGACTGCCAGACCTTTCTGGCCGTGGCGAATCTGATAGCAGGAAAGAACTATACCGCCTATACCGTTTCACTGCCGGCTATCATTGAGTATCTTAAGCGTGCCCATACCTATTTCAGTGATTTCATTCTGCCCACCATACGCCGCAAACTCATTGAGGCCATCAACTGCAATGATGTGAATGATGTGGCGTTCCTGATACTCAAATTCTATGATGACTACACGGTCGAGGTGCAGAACCACATGAAGTATGAGAATGATACCATATTTGTATATGTGGAGAAACTGATGCGCGGACTGCCCACAGGAAAGTTCAACATCTCCAAATACTCGGCAAGCCATGACAACGGATCGCAGAAACTCAAGGAACTCAAGGATATCGTCATACGTCACTACCGTCAGCCGAATAATGACCTTCTGAACTCGGCCCTGTACGATATCATAAACTGTGAGAATGACCTGATATCACACAGCGAGATAGAGGAACGTCTGTTTGTTCCGGCAGTAATGAAACTGGAGAAATCGGTCGTAACGGGATCGGATCAGACGCAGGGAAGTGCATCGGACGCAATACAGAGTGCCAGCGTGGCAGTGTTGAGTGACCGCGAGAAAGACATAATAAAATGTGTGGCCAAGGGTATGTCAAACAAGGAGATTGCCGATGCGCTGTTCCTGTCAATCCATACGGTGACCACCCACAGACGTAATATCACGGCCAAACTGCAGATACACTCGCCGGCCGGTCTGACTATTTACGCCATAATCAACAATCTGATTGATATTGCAGAGGTCAATCTGCAGTAAATCACGCGTATGCGTGCATGCCACCCAGAATCAGGTTCACTCCGAAATAGGTGATGAGAACCGCTATTATGGCTGCAACTGAATAGGCGTGGAAGAACCTGGGCCTGCTGAAACGTGACATGGTGCTGCTGTGAAGCATGGCGGCATAGATGAGCATAGTTATCAGAGCCCATGTCTCCTTGGGATCCCAACTCCAGTAGTTTCCCCATGAAATATTTGCCCAGACGGCTCCTATGAATGTTCCTGCTGACAATATGAACACGGCGGGATAAAGAATCACCAGACTTACGTCACGCAGTTTGGCCGATGCCTCCAGAGGCATGAGCAGTCCCATTATTCCTGTCAGGGCCACAAGTCCGAAAAGCGTATAAGAAACCATCATGCAGAGCACATGGATGCTCAGAAGTGGTGATTGCAGTACCGGCATGAGGTGAGTAATCTGCGGATTGGAGCCTGCAAGTGAAGCCACCAGCATGGTGAATCCGGCCAGTATGAATCCCATGGGCTGGATGACGGGGATGCTGCGGTAAAGCGCTATCATGGCTATTGAAACGAGCCAGGCCATAAGCATCATCACCGAGTAACTGCCGGCAAACGGAGCGTGTCCCGACACATACCAGCGCAGTCCCAGTACAAGCGTGAGGTAAGCCAGCAGGACGATTGATATAACCAGCATGGAGTTGCTCATCCATGCAGGCGTCTTTCGGCCGCGTCCCATCATGATGCCGGTGATTACAAACAGTATCATTCCCAGCGTGATGGAGGCCATGAACGGCACCATCGGTCTGGATATCCTGTTGTAGAGCATCTCTGCACGGAAATGTGTGGCAGAGGGCAGGACATCGGCGGCAACCTTATGCTGGTATTTGACTATCTTGTCCAGAATCAGGCTCACTTCGGCCCAGTTCTCTTTCTTTATGTCATCATGGATGAGGTCAATGGAACGGCGTATGAATACCCATGTGTCGTAATCAAGTTCCTCGGGCAGCGGATCGCTGGGTGAGAACCATTCCACCCGGCCGCCCTGCTGTACGGCAAGTCCGGTCTGAGGGTCAATCCTTAAGGGGAATATCCTGAAAGCCTTGCCCGATGCAGCCTGCATGCGTATGGACTCTTTCTCGGTCTCCACCTGGGTGCCGCGGTCTTTGTTCTTGAGTTTGAACGGGACTACGTTCCACCAGTCGTACCAGAAGAGCCAGCCGGTAACCACCTGGGTGGAGGTATAGCCCTGATAACCGTTCTTGCCATATGCTTTGAGGCTGTAGTCGCGGGTCATGGTCTGCAGCGGTGCTACACGGTCATTGTAGTATATGTGGAGTTTGTCAAACCGGGCCGATATGCTGTCAGGCAGTACCGGAAGGTCATAATCGGTATGGGATGCCTTTGCCGTTGCGGTTCCGGCTATAAGGAGTATGATAATGACCGATGCCTGTTTACGCAGGTTGTTGACTGCCGTGCGGAACCCGGAATTCTTCTGGAAAAAGAATCCTGCCATGGATATAAGCAGCAGGACATAACCTGTGTAGGTCAGGCCTACGCCCCACGGGTCATGGCTGATGGAGAGCAGGCTGCCCTGGCCGTCCTCATCGTAACTGGCCTGATAGAAACGGTATCCGCGATATTTGAGTATGTTGTTCATGGAGATGGTATGGGTGGCGCTGACTCCGGCATCGGGGTCATCCAGATACACGGTGCTGCTGTAATCAGATGCTGCACGCGAGCCTTCATAATACTCTATGCTGAACTCCCGGAGAGTCATGCTGAATGGCAGTTTCTGGCGGAAGCCCTCATTTGAGGCCCATTCGGTGGTTGCCTCTCCCTGACGCAGGTACATGCGCCCCTGCTTACCGGTGAGCATGGTAACCAGGGCTCCGGCCAGGATCAGTACCAGTGCAATGTGAAGGAAGAAAACGGCTGGTTTTCTTATGGTCTTGCGTTTAATCAGGTAAATAACGCCCGATATGGCTGACACAGCCCATAGTGCTATGAACACCGGGTTGTGATAGACCAATCGGAAAGCCTGTGATGTACTATACAGTTTCTCAATAACGGTGGCAGCCGCCATCATGATTATGATGACAGCTGCTGTACCGAATGATAAGTATTTAAGTGATTTCATGACCGCTAAGTTAGATGGAATTGATGAATTCCACAACAGCGTCACGCTCCTGTTTTGACAGGTTATAGAATTTTTCAGTAGCCCTATAAGCCTCGCTTTCCTTGCTGTAGCCGTGCCACATGATGGCCTCGATGACATTGCGGGCGCGGCAGTCGTGCAGGCGGTCATCGGCTCCGGTGTTGGTGAGGGAAAGTCCGCGGCCCCAAAGCGGGGTGGTGCGGCACCAGCTGCCGTGAATGCCGTTTTTCATGTACAGACGATGATGGATCATGTCGGTGTAAGGCCATATGGTCTGGTCCTGATAGCGCGGCAGTTCCTTGCCCGACAATACTGCAGGTTTCCAGTGGTTGTCATCGGTAGTCTGCCATGAGGGACGGTGGCAGGTGGCGCAGCCTATGCGGTTGAATACCTCCTTACCCAGCTGCACTTCCTCACGGTTCAGGTTGCGGGCACGGGGAATGGAGAGTCCGCGATGCCAAACCATGAAATCGTAGTACTGCTCATCGCTCATATCGGCCGTGAAGTTATGCCACTGGTTGTCAAACTGGTTGGTTCCCGGGTCAAGCAGGTGCAGGACGGCGTCACGGATGCCCTCATCGGTTCCGTCGGCATAGTAGGGTGATGTGGGATCGGCCTTGATGGCTGCAATCACATCGGGATTCTCTGACATGGCGGTTGCCCAGGCTGTAGTGGTGTACAGTTTGGGACGGTCACTGCGGCTTACGTTGGTGATGTTCCATATTGCGTTGGCGCCGGCTCCGTCCTGGAGTGATGCGCGGGTCATGGCATATGTGAAACGTTTTACCATCTTGGTGCCGGCAGGTGCGGGAGTGCCGTCGGCAAACTCTCCGGCAGCCAGGGTATACCATGCCGATGGAGCGAAATCATTTGCCTCCTTATCCCAGAATGCGGGGTTAAGCTCCACAAAACGGGCTTCACGGCGGTACTGCTCACGTATGCTGTCCTGAGGGATGGCATCCAGCAGGCCCGATCCAATTATACCTATGGTCGATTCCAGACGGAATGCCACTGCGCCGGTCTCGTACGGGGTGGGCTTGGTGTTGAAGGCATCGGCCGGTATGTTTACCTCGGGGTAGATGAGGCTGTATTCCTCGCCGTCGGGGAATTTCATGGGCAGGCCGCTCTCCATCTCGGTTACGGGGAGCCACTGTATATCTATCTTCTCCTCTTCAATAGGGGGCAGAAAGGGGTAGGTGGCTTTTGTCTGGGGCATTCCGGTGACTTCGGCTACGTATGGACCGTCGTCGCTGTTCTGTCCGTCAACGGGATGATAGATTACAAGCAGATAACCGTTGCCGAATGTGGCGCGGTACTCGCTCTGGCGCTTGCCGTGGCCGTAGCCGGGATGGCAATCCAGACAGGATGAACGCAGATAGGCCGGTCCCAATCCTTTGAACGGGGCTGTGGCGATGGTGTACTTGCGCTCAAATGCGGCTTCACCCAGGTTGAATGCCATGCTGAGTCCCTGGGCTGTTACAGCGGGTGTCTCATCCTCATAGCATCCTGCAGTTACATTGTCGGTGGTTCCCAGTTCTCCGCCCGGATACCACTCGGCTGCACTGAAATTACCTACTGCCTGGCCCACGTATTTGGCGTCGGGCTCACGGGTGTTGACGTTCTCCTTAATACCGTTATTGCCGTCGGTGCATCCGACGGCAACGGTCAACCCAAGAACAAGGGCTGTTCTTAATCCTTTTATGTTCATATCAGTTATTGTTTAACAATCCACTGTGCGGCTTTGTTAAGTTCTTCATCAAGTTCATTTATGACATCCATTGCATCCTGAACGGCACTGTCGCGATAGATATCTACGAATGCACCCTTCTTCTGGCACTCTTTCAGGGCGTTTACGGATTCGTTGAGCTTGGTCTGCAGGGCATCGGCTCCGTCATACTTGTAATTCTTGAGTATGTTTATGAGTGACTTGCTCTCAGGTGCGGTGGCTCCGGCCTTTCCGTAGAGAGAGTACTGGATGCTCAGTATGTTGTCTATGAAATCCTGGAATGATTTCTTGCTGTAGGGTGACTCTATATAGTTGATATCCTCACCGCTGTGGGCGTTACCCATCTTTACGTTGGCAACCTCGTTGCATATATTGGAGCATCCGGCTACCAGTATTGATGAAGCTGTCTCCTGCCAGGTGGCGTAGGTGCTGCCGGCCTGTGCTGCTCCAAGCATGTTCTCACCGTATGTCTTATCGGAACCTGATAGTGTGACGGGAACCTCCAGTTCCTCGCAACGCTCCTGCCAGGCCTGGGGTGCATCGGGATTCCATGATACGCTCAGACGATAGCAGTTGTCACGCAGGTCACCTGCCACTGCTGCTGCATAGAGAAGTTCCTGTGCGCCGGTAACGGTCTTGCCGCTGAATGCCTCGTGGTCCTCATTTCCCTGCAGGGCACTTACGGTGCGGTTCTGTCCGTCGCGGAACAGGATGAACTCAATACCGTGGAATCCAAGCAACTCGGCACCCAGTTTGGCCGATGCGTATGCTATTCCATCCTCGCCTTCCAGGGCTGCAACCTGCTCGGCGTTGCTCAATGCTGTGGCCAGAGCCTCGACGTCAAGAGGCCATGTGTCAATGTGCGGATCAATTCCGAAATCGGTAGCGGCACCGTACAGGAATGCTTCTGACTCCTCCCATGACTGGCGGGCCTGGAGGAATTTCTGGCAGATGGCATCAATCTCGGCCTGGGTGAGGTCATCTACACCCTTATCGGCAGCTGCGGCCAGAAGGTCATACAGCTGTGCCGACTCTGAGGCCAGGTCATTGTATGTTGAGTAAACAACTCCGGGTACGTACTGCTGAACGGCAGCCTTGATGTCGTTCTCAAATGATGATGAATTCTCCTCTTTCTTTGAATCGTCGCAGGCAGTCAGTGCAATTGCAACTGCAGCCATGCTCAAAATGAATCTGTTCTTCATATTACGTTATGTTTTTATTTGAAAAATCCCATGTATGCTATACCTATTGAAACTGACGGCTCGTTATTGTAACGGCTGTCACGGAAACGCTCCGAGAACTCTGCCTTGACGGCAATCTGCGGTATCGGAAGCCAGTTGATGCCGGCTGCTATGCGGTGTACATCGGTAAAGGTGTAGTCCTGCTGGTCAGATGCCGGTATGTACGGGTCGTAGTATTCGTATCGGCCAAATACAAATAGTTTTTCATCGGCCTTACCCAATATGTTGTAACCGGCCTCTCCGCCGTAGGTCAGGGCGGCTTTTCCTACCGGAGTCTTTTTGTAGGGAGCGTTGTTTGATGTCATGTTACGCTTTACTGTACTTATGGTTACGGCGTCCGATACGTAACCGTAATCGGCATTTCCGCGTATTACCAGATTGTCGGATTTGTAACTGAAATCAAAGCATCCTATTGCGGTGCGGCCTTTGATGTCCTTGTATCGGGTGTCTTTCATGTCGTTGGGGAATGAGTTGTGCATGCTGTTGCCGTAGTAGCCGCTCAGACTCAGACGCAGGTTCTTTATGGATCGGTTATCAATCCTGGCTGCAAAACCGTAGTTGTTGGCTACTTTGAACTCATAAGGTGAAGCGGCACCGTATTTTACAAAGTTGTCACGGTTGAACATGAAGGCGTCAAGTCCGGCAATCACTTGGAACTCATAGCGCCAGTTTTTTATGTCTCCCCAAAGGCCTATTCCGGTGTCGTGCCAGGTTGAGGGCAGGATGGTATATTCTCCTTCGGGGCGGTAGACGGTAAAGAAGTTCAGGGGTTCGTGGGCGTTGTTCAGGGCACCTACGGGTACCACCATGTGGCCCACACGGATGTTCAGCCAGGGCTTGATCTCCTTCTGCAGCCAGAACTGCTCAAGTGCCACCTCACCTCCTTTTTCAATTTCGGTTTCCCATTCGCCGGCTTCGGTGTACTCTTTCTCAACGGCGCTGCCGGTACCGGTATGCTCAAACTCAATCTCGGTCTGCATGGACCATCCCTGACCGAAATCGTAACCCAGATATATTACGGCATGCGGTATGTCAAACCGGCCGTGACTGGGATCATCTTTATATTTGGTGGGGTTTGAGTATCGGTATACGTTGTCACTGTAAAAGTTTCTGCTCATGGCAACCTCTCCGTATCCGCCTACAGTAAGATGTGTGCTTTCCTGGGCTGCAATATGTGCAGTGAATACTGATGACAAAAAAACAAGACTAAAGATAAACCTTTGCATCGTCACTCTTTTTTTACGGTGCAAAGGTCTCTCTTAAACCCTGTACAGCCAATACTCACTTTTAGTGATTCTCTGTCCCGCTATGAAGGCAAACTTTGTAATATCTGACGAAAATCTTTACATTTGTGATTCAGTTGAAACACGATTCAAATAACATCATATGGACAAGAACATTGAAATGAACCCTAACCTGCTGGTGCGCTTTCTGGGCAAGCCTGCAAGTGAATTTACCTGTGCGGATATTATCCGCTACTGTCGCGAGAATGCCATACAGTTCATCAACCTGCATTACTGCGGATGGGACGGCAAGCTCAAGACCTTGAACTTTGTAATAAACAGCGCCGAGCATCTGGAGAACATCCTGCAGGCTGGTGAGCGTGTGGACGGCTCCAGCCTTTTCCCCTTCATCGAGGCCGGCAAGAGTGACCTCTACGTGCTGCCGCGTTACAAGACAGCATTCGTGAACCCGTTTGCTGATGTTCCCACGGTTGACCTGCTCTGCTCATATTTTGACCGCGAGGGCAACCAGTTTGAGAGCAGCCCCCAGTACATACTTCACAAGGCTCACAGTGAGTTCAAGGCAGTGACCGGTCTGGAGATGCAGGCTATGGGTGAGTTGGAGTATTACGTTATCTCTGAGGCCGAGGACCTCTATCTCACACCTGATCAGCGCGGTTATCATGAGAGCGCTCCGTTCTGCAAGTTCCAGGACCTGCGCACCGAGGCCATGAAGCTGATAGCCCAGTGCGGCGGTCTGATCAAGTACGGCCACAGTGAGGTGGGTAACTTTACCCAGGACGGCAAGATCTATGAGCAGAACGAGATTGAGTTCCTGCCTACCGATATAGAGGATGCCGCCGACCAGTTGGTGGTTGCCAAGTGGGTTATGCGTCAGCTGGCTTACCAGTACGGCGTGACCCTGACCTTTGCCCCCAAGATTACCGTGGGCAAGGCCGGATCGGGCATGCATGTACACTGCAAGTTTACACGTAACGGACAGTCTGTGATGACCCGTGACGGTGAGCTGACCGATGAGTGCCGCAAGGCTATTGCCGGTTACATGGTGGCCGGTACGTCACTGCCTGCATTCGGTAACCCGCATCCACTGTCATTCATGCGTCTGGTTCCTCATCAGGAGGCTCCCACATCACTCTGCTGGTCATTCTCCAACCGCAGCGCACTGGTGCGCGTTCCGCTGGGCTGGCTCAAGCGTATGGATATGGCTGCCAAGTGCAATCCGCTTGAGAAGGCGCAGGACAAGGATTTCAGCTACAAGCAGACATTCGAATGGCGTGCCAGCGACGGTTTTGCCGATACATATCTGCTCATGGCTGCACTCTGCTGCGCCGCCCGTCACGGATTTGAGATGCCCGATGCCCTGGCTGTTGCCGACAAGACATACGTGGGTCTGGGCGTAAACATTCACGATGAGAAGAACCGCGCCGTACAGGAGGCTCTGGAGCAGCTGCCCGGCTGCTGCGTTGAGGCTGCTAAGGAACTGGAGAAAGATCGCGCCATCTATACCTCACGCGGTGTGTTCTCGGACAACATTGTGGATTACCTTATCAGGTTCCTTACTGATTTCCATGACGAGACCCTGCGCAGTCAGCTGGACTCAAAGGGCTTGCTCAAACTGGTTGAGGAGAGCATTGACAAAGGCTGATGTTAAGAGCGCAGCAGTGGAACAGCCAGATCTGGCTCAGCGGGTGGTGGAAGGCTTCGGTCTCCCGTGGAGGTGATGCCAAGCGGGCGTTGCTTGCCAAGGTGTTCGCGCACAATCTGGACATTTTCCGTGATGGCGCCTACCGCACAGAGACAGACCGCGTAGTCACACTGCCCGTCAACGGAGCGTTCGTAGAAGACTCTGAGATGTTCTCCGCGCCCATCAAACTCAAAAATGATACAAAAGGGGACAGTCCCCTTTGATATGAACCCCGAAAGTTGGACAAAAAACTTTCGAGGTTCATATGAACAAAAAACAAAACACTTATGACGATCGTCTCAGGTATGTCAGGATGATCGAGAGAGGATATAGCATAGACTATATCTGTAAACACCATGCTA
>JAFXMB010000075.1 GCA_017530735.1 Bacteroidaceae bacterium
ACATTGGTTACAGTAAGGATGACAAAGATGATACCCTCTATCAAAACGGCAGTCAAAGCGAACTGCCAGGTGCAACCCATGGTAAGGCAAACAGTGTATACAAAGAATGCGTTAAGACCCAGACCCGGAGCCAGGGCATAAGGCTTCTTTGCATAGAAAGCCATAACCAGTGTACCTACAATAGCTGCCAGAGCAGTTGCTGTAAAGACAGCAGTCTTAGGCATACCCATAAACTCGATAGTGCCGAAGATATTCGGGTTAACAGCCAGGATATAGGCCATTGTAAGGAATGTGGTGATACCTGCCAAGATCTCAGTTCTGACATTGTGCTTGGCGGGATCAAAACCTAACATTTTAAGAAATGACATAACTGTACGTTGTTAAATTATACCATTGTTTATATTAGAAATCCCACTTGGCACCTATGCAGGGATTGAACATGAATCCATACTGAGTGAAGTTGTATGAGAGCTCAAACTCGCAACCCAGATTGAGGTTGGGGCAGTTAAAGAACTGACCTACGCTGTACCAAATCTGAGGCTCTGAGATGAACACCCACTTGGTATCCTTAGTCTCTGAAGGCAGACCGGTAGTAGCATCATATTTAGTAATGTATGAAGCGTCCTGTCCCCACAGATCAGCGAAACCTGAGAAACGCAGACCCTCTACGCCGAACAGGTTCTGCATACCCCAAACACCGGTAAACTGTACAGGAATGCCCTTGTTTACAGGGAAGTGCTTGTAGAGAACCTTAATATTGAATGTGTTGCTGAAGTCTGAATTGTGCAGGAAATAATCAACACCGAACAACCATGCCTTCTCAATGGGATAAGCACCTGCGCCATTTCCAAATTCGCCGAAACCACCATTATACTCAACCTGCAGGCTCAGAGGAGCAAGAGCTGACTCACCCCAGAAATTGAAGCAACGTGCAATCTCCATATAAGTACCACCAGGAGAAAGAATCTTGTCATCAGCATTCTTCCAAACGTGATCATAATCTACAAAGAAGAAAGTGTTACCCCAATCATCACCTTTGAACATCTCAAGAGTAGAGGTAACCTGCTTACGATCCTTACCAAAATCATAGAAGACCTGGAGGTTTGTCTGTGCAAAAGCACCTACTGACAGCAGGGCGAAACCTGCGAAAGCAACAATTTTTTTCATATCACAAACTAATGAGTTAATATAATGAGTTAATAAGTTAACCGTTGTACTTGGGATCGTCATGCAGAGGCTTCTTGAAATCCTCGGGCAGGTCCTTACCCTCAGCCTCAGCACGCTTACCGCTGGCATAATCACTTGTAAAGTGGAAATCGTTGCCGGGAAGAACAGCATTCAGGATGATACCTACCAGAGCGGCAACAGCCAGACCTGACAGAGAAATCTTACCGAATGAAATGCTGCCTGGACCAAAGTTGATGCCGATAGCCAGCACCAGAATCAGAGCGGCGATAAGCACGTTGCGGTTGTTGGTGAAGTCAACCTTATTCTCAACCAGGTTACGTACACCTACTGCCGAAATCATACCGTAGAGCACCAGAGACACACCACCTACAGTTGCAACAGGCATTGCGTAGATAATCTGTGCAAACTTGGGGCAGAATGAGAATACGATAGCCAGGCATGCTGCAATACGTACAACCTTGGGATCAAACACCTTGGTCAGGTTGAGCACGCCTGTATTCTCGCCGTAAGTTGTGTTGGCGGGAGCACCGAACAGAGCTGCCAGAGCGGTTGCGGCGCCGTCACCCATAAGAGTACGGTGTAAACCGGGATCGGCAATATAGTTACGGTTACATGTAGATGAGATAGCGCATACATCACCGATATGCTCAATCATGGTTGCAAAAGCGATAGGCACGATGGCAATGATTGCAGTCCATACAAATGACCAGTCAGGATCCTTTAGAACTGCAAAAGCGGTGTTTTCCCATGCAAAAGGCATACCGAACCATGCGGCTTCCTTAACTGCCGAGAAATCAACCTGGCCGAAGCAGGCTGCAACGATATATGAACCGATAACACCCAGGATGATGGGGATAATCTTGACCATACCCTTACCGAAGATATTGCATATCACGATAATGACGATAGCCAGCAGGGCAATCCACCAATTGCTCTGGCAGTTGTTGATGGCGCTCGATGAAAGGATAAGGCCGATAGAGATGATGATAGGACCAGTAACTACGGGCGGGAAGAAACGCATTGTGCGACGTACGCCATAGAACTTGAACAAAGCGGCCAGCACAAAGTAAAGAAGACCTGCGCAGAAAACTCCGACACATGCATAAGTAAGAGCAACACCCTGAGTCATGCCCAGACCTACACCGAATTCCTTTACAGCGGTATATCCGCCCAGGAATGCGAATGAAGAACCCAGGAATGCGGGAACCTTCATCTTTGTGATCAGATGGAAAATCAGTGTGCCGATACCTGCAAACAGCAGTGTAGCCGAAACTGACAGACCTGTAAGAAGCGGAACCAGAACGGTAGCACCGAACATAGCGAACATGTGCTGACAACCGAGCACAAACATTTTACC
The DNA here is from genome assembly GCA_017530735.1 of Bacteroidaceae bacterium. Lineage (GTDB taxonomy): Bacteria > Bacteroidota > Bacteroidia > Bacteroidales > Bacteroidaceae > Colenecus. The sequence continues at coordinate 2,546 of JAFXMB010000075.1, forward strand.
ACCACCAAGGGTACTGGCATCATAGATGCCTTCCTGTTTTAAATCCATGATTATTAACGGTTTTGGTTACGATATGTTTAAAGTTGTTTTTACGTGTTAGCAAAAATAATTTCGCGCATAAAAATGTAAAAGAAATAACTCCCCTTTTTTGGCAATTGTTGATAACTTTAGGCAATCGGTTGAAAACTTGGATTTCAGCCCAAATAAACCCCGATATTTCCATAAATTACACTATATTTGTGCTTTGTGTTTTCTGATAATTGGATTAAAATGCAGATACATTTTCAGATAGAATACATTACCCGCTGGGGCGAAAATCTTTACCTGTGCCTGAACATGAGCGACGGTTCACAGTTGAACCTGGAGATGGCCAACAACGGTGCAGGCACATGGTTCACCGACTATGAGATAGACGATGACGATATCGCTGCGGGTGACATAACCTACTGCTATGTAGTCCAGATTGACGGAAACATAACCCGTCGCGAGGAGGGCTCGCTGCACGCCATCCCCTACACCCGCGCCAAGCGTCTGGTTCTTTCAGACCGATGGAAAGACTACGGCGGACAGAGCATCGAGCAGCGCACCGTTGCACTACCCTACGTACATCTGAACAACCGTCCGCGTTGGAAAGGCGCCGGCACAGCCATACCCGTATTCTCACTGCGTTCCGAGAGGGATTTCGGTATAGGCCAGTTCACTGATCTCAAACTGCTGGTTGACTGGGCAGCCGCCACAGGACAGAGCATCATCCAGACCTTACCGGTCAATGACACCACCATGACCGGAACATGGCGTGACTCATACCCCTACAGCGCCAACTCATCGTTCGCACTCAACCCCATCTACCTGGACCTGGAACTGGTTGGAGAACTTGATGACGCCAAATTCCTGAGGCAGGCCCACAGAGAACAGAAGGAACTCAACGCCCTTCCTGCAATAGACTACGAGCGAGTGTTCAGACTCAAAAGCCAGTATATCGACCGTCTGTACGCACGTTACGGAGAGCAGTGTTTCCGTACAAAGGAGTACAAGTCATTCTTTGCTGCCAACCGCAGTTGGCTGGAGCCGTACGCACTCTATTGCTACCTGCGTGACAAGTACGGTACGGCCGATTTCAGCCAATGGAAAGAATCAGAATACACCCCTGCTCTTCTGGACAGATACTGTGCTCCCGGCAATGACCGGTATCTTGAGATACGCAAACATTACTTCATACAGTTCCATCTGGACAAGCAGTTGACAGATGTCAAGAAATATGCCAATAAAAAAGGTATACTCCTAAAGGGTGACATACCCATAGGCGTAAACCGTCACAGCTGCGATGTCTGGATACATCCCGAACTGTTCCACACTGACTGTCAGGCAGGCGCTCCGCCCGATGCCTTTGCAAAGGATGGCCAGAAATGGGGCATGCCCACATACAACTGGGAAAATATGGCCCGTGACGGATATGCCTGGTTCGTAGAGCGTTTCCGCAAGATGGCCGATTACTTTGACGCCTACCGCATAGACCATCTGTTGGGATTTTTCCGCATCTGGGAGGTTCCGTTGGAATATAACAGCGGGCTTATGGGCCGATTCAACCCCGCCCTCACCTACACCCCGCAGGAACTGTGGGACAAGGGCTTCCCGTTCAACCCCGCCATGCATGCTAAGGCGCCCCAGGGAACACCCGAAACCAACGTGCTTTTCCTTGAGGACACCCATCGTCCCGGCACCTACCATCCGCGCATAGAGGCCTTTGATACCGATATGTTCAAAGCGCTGACAGACAGTGAGAAAGATGCTTTCCGCAGCATACATGACGACTTCTACTACAGCCGCAACAACGATTTCTGGAGCAATGTGGCGATGTCCAAACTCCCGGCTCTGATTGAGGCAACCGATATGCTTGTATGCGGCGAGGACCTGGGTATGATTCCCGCCTGCGTCCCTGAAGTTATGGACCGTCTGCGCATCATAGCCCTTGAGGTTCAGCGCATGCCCAAGAACATGGGTGTGAGCGTATCGGATCCATCGACCTACCCTTACATGTCGGTATGCACCACATCGACCCATGACATGAGTGTTCTGCGCACCTGGATTGAGGATGAGATGGAGCCCAACGCGGTCATAACCGCCAGGCAGGCAACCGTAGCAGCATGCACCAGCGTGATATCGGCCCACCTGGCATCGCCATCTATGCTGGCAATATTCCCGCTTCAGGACTGGCTTTCAATGAGTTCGCAGTTGCGGGCCAAGGATCCGCGCGCAGAACGTATAAACGTTCCGGCCGACAGCAACAACTATTGGCGTTACCGCATGCATCTGACAATAGAAAAACTGCTTAAGGCCCGCAAATTCAATGAAGAAATCCGCCAGATGCTCTATCTGTCCGGCAGATAACACAATTTATTCGGGAATAACTGCGAACTGAGGTTTTTGTGTTCGGTTGGGATGGATGTCGTAACGCATCATCCTTGTATCCAGAATGTTTTTCTTAAGGTGTAGGGTTACCGCAAGACCTTTATAGGTATTGGGGGCGCTCATGTTTGAGATGTAGTTGCCCAGCGACCAGACTGTAAGATGCCTTATGGGACGGTTGCGGTAGTCCGGAAGGGTGCGCACGGGCTGCACCACATGGGGATGACTGCCTATGATATGGTCCACTCCGTGGGCGTAGAGCCAATCCTCAAGTTTTTTCTGCTTTGAGTCGGGCTGGAGCATATACTCCGTTCCCCAGTGCATGCAGGCTATGATGCAGTCAGCCTTTAACTGGCGGGCGCGACGGATATCGGCCTTTATCTGTACGGTGTCTATGTAATTGACTATGCAGGGTGGTGCCACAGGTATGCCGTTGGTGTCATAGGTGTAGTTGAGCAGTGCTATGCGCAGGCCGGCTTGCTCAATTATATACGGATAGAGAGAGTCCCGTTCAGCCTGACTGCGGTAGGTGCCCAGATGCTTAATCCCCAGACTATCCAGCACATCAAGGGTACGCACAAGACCGCGATTACGGCGATCCATGCAGTGATTGTTCGCGGTCAGGAATATGTCAAATCCCGCATCCCGGACCGCCTGGGCATATGCGTCGGGCGAGCAGAACTGCGGGTATCCGGTATAGGGAGCTCCGCCCAGCGTGGTCTCAAAGTTGCAGACAGCAATATCGGCTGCCTCAATCTCAGGGGTCACCTGAGTGAAACAGCCGCTATAATTGTATGTTCCGTCGGGTTGTAATGCCGCATCCAACTGGGCCTTATGCTGCATCATATCTCCTGCAAAATAGAGGGAGATACTGTCAGGAGTTTGGGCCGATGCGCATAATGTGCAAACCAGCCATATCCCTATGAATATGGCAGATCTGGTCACGGTTTACTCGTAAATGCACTTCTGACCTGCAAGCAGGGTATTCTTCATAAGCGAGCAGATGGTCATGGGACCTACGCCGCCGGGAACGGGAGTGATGAAACTGCACTTGGGCGCAACCTCGTCAAACTGAACGTCACCGCACAGACGGAATCCGCTCTTCTTGGTTGCGTCGGGAACGCGTGTGGTGCCTACGTCGATGATTACGGCACCCTCCTTGACCATATCGGCCTTTACAAAACCGGGCTGACCAAGTGCGGCTACTATGATATCGGCCTGGAGGCACTCCTCCTTGATGTTGGCGGTGTGGCTGTGGCATACGGTTACGGTGCAGTCACCCGGATTGGATTTCTGCATCAGCAGGCTGGCCATGGGCTTGCCTACTATGTTGCTGCGACCCAGTACAACGGCCTTCTTGCCGCGGGTCTCAATGTTGTAGCGCTTAAGCAGTTCCATGATGCCGTTGGGTGTGGCCGATATGAAGCAAGGCAGACCTATGCTCATGCGACCCACGTTGATGGGATGGAATCCGTCCACATCCTTGCGGTAATCAATAGCCTCTATTACATGCTGCTCGTTGATGTGCTTGGGCAGGGGAAGCTGAACTATGAATCCGTCTACATCGGGGTCGTTATTGAGTTCTGCGACCTTATTCAGAAGGGTTTCCTCTGTGATGTCGCTCTCAAAACGGATAAGGGTTGACTTGAATCCGCATACCTCGCAGGCCTTTACCTTGGCTGCAACGTATGTCTCGGAACCTCCGTCGTGACCTACCAGAATGGCGGCCAGATGGGGACGTTTCTCACCTCTCTCTACCATTGCGGCCACCTGGGCTGCAATCTCCTGCTTAACCTGTTCGGCTACTGCTTTACCGTCTATTAACTGCATATGCTGAATGTGTTTATCTTCTCATCATTGAACCCAGGTTGGGGAGTTTGGCGCCGGCCACGTTCTTCATCATCTTGCGGGTCTGCTCAAACTGTTTTATCATGCGGCTAACCTCCTGGATTGACTGTCCGCTGCCCTTGGCAATGC
>JAFXMB010000076.1 GCA_017530735.1 Bacteroidaceae bacterium
AGCAGAAACATGACTCAGAGCCTATGGAGATATCCCGTCTGCTGGTTAATTCCGTGACCAGGCTGTTCACGCCCATTGCAATTGCCTACTTTATAACTCTCTACTGCTATGCCGCCAAGATAATGTTCACATGGCAGCTGCCCGACGGTTGGGTATCGTGGCTGGTCACAGCTTCAATGCTGGCATTCGTAATACTGTTCATGATGGTTTATCCCTATCGTGACAGGGCCGATAAGAGCGCATCGGACTGGAACCGAAAAGCCGTGCGGATAATCACGCGCTGGATGCCCATACTGATGCTGCCGCTGTTGCTGCTTATGAGCATTGGTATAGCACGACGCATATCGGACTACGGGATTACCATATTGCGCGTGTATCTGGTGGCGTTCAACCTTTGGTGCTACGCGGTTTGTGTGGTATTAATCCTGAAACGGAACGCGGGAATCCTGTGGATTCCGGTATCGCTTGTACTGACTTTTGCTCTGCTCACCCTACTCCCGGTTAACGTATCTACATCGGTCAGAAAGAGCCTGACAGCAAAGATAGACTCCACCCTTAAGTCTAACGGATGGGACGGTACGGCTATGGACGATGATACTTACGGGAAGTTCATCAGTACGCTGGATGCCGATGTATCGCACCGGCTTGACAGCCGCATAGACTACCTTAAGAGTCAGTTCTCGCGCAAGTCGGTATCGGACTTTATTGAAACGGGAGTACTTACCGGCCGTGTTCCGGAGGCTGTTCAGGACCAAGAGGAGGACAGTAACTTAAATATCAACCGTTACCGCAGCATATTGGGAGAAACTAACTTCAGTCTGCCTGCAAATGCCAGGAGTATGAGCCTGTACGAAACGACTGTAGATATTGACGATAAATCCATCCGGAATGATGTCCTGACCGTGCAACTGCCGGTTTCATGTGACGGCAATGAACTGATGTATGAGTTCCGCATTCCGATGCAGCAGCTGCGCGCATTGGAGAAAGAGATGACAACCGAGAATATCGCCAAAGGTGATATCAATCACATAATCAGTTACATCGGCACACTTGTGGACCCGGAGCATTCGGATGCCCCGGCCAGGGTGATGCTCTACATCAACACCTTCCAGCTCTACTACGGCGGCAAAAAGGGTTACTTTACCATTGCCGGCCCGCTGTTCCGGTGATTTTTCCCGCCAAAGTGTAACACAACAAGCCCCCATCTGAGGCTCATGTCCCACACTCACCAGCGTCAGAACCTATTCTCGCGAGGGTTGCTGTGGGACACTTTGGCGGGACTCATTTGAAAATAAAGTCAAGCAGGGTGCAGATGGACTTGTCTTTTGTGTCCGATGCGAATGTGAAGTATATTGCGTGCTTGCCGCTGAGTTCACCCAGAGCGGACAGTTTTACTGCAATCTCTGTGGGCTGCTGGGGCATATTGGCCTTGAGGCTTATCTTGCCCAGTTCCTTGCCCTTCTGCGATGCCCAGGGGCGGTCGGCCATTATGGTGATGGTGCCGTCCACGCCTTCAGGGATCAGGTTGAGCAGCAGACAGACATCGCTGCGACCGCTTGTGGCGTCAAAGTTGAAGTACTTGTAACCTACAATTGATCCGTCGGTATTGTTGACCACGGGATTGGTGTTGTTGGTCAGATCATACGGCTTGTCAAACTTGCTGTCAGTTCCGTAGGCCGATGCCACATAAGATCCAGAGAACATGTTGTTGGGCCAGTCGTGTACTGCAGGAGTGGGTCCGGTGTACCAGCAGGCCAGACCAGCGCTGTGACGCTCCAGCGGATCAAGACCGCCAAGTGAGAAACCTTCAGAGTTGTACTCACCCTCCGATATCTCAACCTTGCCACCCGGGCCCGGAGTAACCTTAACGGTGATGGGTGCTACCATTGCCTGACGCGCATACTCATCGGTTCCGGTCTGGCGGTGATAGAATACGTACCACTGACCGTTTATCTGGCATATTCCGCCGTGGGTGTTGCCGTCTATGGTGGCCGATGCAATTGTCTCACCCTTCTCGTTTATCTCACGTGCACGGCCGTCAATCACGGTTCCGCCGTAGGTCCATGGGCCCAGAGGGCTGTCGCCGTAAGCGTATGCCAGCGTGTAGTTTGATGAAGGCAGGCCAAACTCACCGTCCAGTGTGAATCGGCTGTAAATGAATACGTACTTATCCTGAATCTTACGGATGGACGATGCCTCAAAGAACTTGAACTCTCCGTCCATGTATCGGCCGGGAACCATATCCTCAACAATCTTGGTGCCGGGCTTTACGGTTGCCATCGTGGCGGGGTCCAACTCGGCTGCGTATGAGCGCTCAAAGCCCCAGTAACCGTAAACCTTGCCGTCATCATCAACGAATACTGCCGGATCAAATGCCAGCACTCCGTCAGTCACGTTGGGGTTGTTCTTGCTCCAGTTGCATACCTCAAACGGGCCGTCGGGGCGTGAACTCTTGCAGACCATTCCGTTGCGGCCGCCTGCCTGATTGTTGGGGTAGAGGTAGTAGGTCTTGGTGCCGTCGGGAGCTGTAACAACTGTTACATCCGGGGCATACAGGACATCGGCCACGCCAAGACGACTCAGCGGCTCGCCGTTTGCGTTCTTGTCAACCTTGAATATCTCGCCGTCATAACGCCAATGGATAAGGTCATTCACTGAGGCCGACCATACCACCAGTTCACGTCCGCAATAACCTGATATCATGCTGTCATGCGAACCGTATATATAAACACGGAACTGGCCCGGATTGTCCGGATCCTCGAAAACATAAGGTTCGCCGTCGGGGATATGCTCCCATAGGGGCAGATAAGGATTTCCTACTGTCATAAGTTCTTTCTGCTGGTTATCGGCCTGTCCTGAACAGGATATCATCATGGCGGCACAGCAGGCTATTGCCATGCACATCCACGTTTTGTACTGTCTCTTCATTTGGTTAGGGTTATCTGGTTTGAGGCATAAAGATAGACAAAAAAGCACTACCTTTACAGCCTATGAATAAAACAATTGCATTGCTATTTATCGGGCTCCTGTTAACCCTTACCATCTACGTGGGCTGGCGTCTGTGGCGTCTAACCCCGGGCATGTGGGCCGTAAAGGCCGGCGTGCTGCTGGCGTTCCTGGCCTGGATGGCTCTCTTCTTTGTCAGTTTCATTCGCATAGAGAGGCTGCCGTTGGGGCTGGCTCAGACAGTATATAATGTGGGTAACCCGTGGCTCATATTCTTCCTGTATCTGCTGCTTGGGTTCCTGCTTGCCCGTCTTGCTCAGATATGCCGATTGCTCCCGGCCGATTTCCTCAAGAGCAGCCCGGAAGGTTTCTGCACAATAATAGGAGGCGTGGTGCTGCTCATGCTCATAGGCGGCCTGCACTATCACCACAAGTACAGGGAGGAACTGACCATCACGACCGATAAACCACTTGACAAACCGCTCAAAGTGGTCCTTATAAGTGACCTGCACCTGGGTTACCATAACCGCCGAGCCGAATTGGCCCGATGGGTCGATATGATCAATGCCGAGAATCCGGACCTTATACTCACAGCAGGTGATATCGTTGACCGCAGTATCCGCCCGGTGATTGAGGGTAATTACGCTCAGGAGTTTCATCGGCTCAAGGCGCCTGTCTGGACCGTGCTGGGCAATCATGACTACTACAGCAACGAGCCACTGGTGGAGCAGTTCTTCCGGGATGCAGGCATCCGTCTGCTGCGTGATGAATCGGCCCAGTTTGGCAGCATCACCGTTATCGGCCGTGATGACCGCACCAATCAGCACCGCAAACCACTCAGCGCACTTACAGACAGCATCAGTGGATACAGTATACTGCTGGACCATCAACCCTACCATCTTGAGGAGGCCGAGCTGGCCGGAATAGACTTCCAGTTCAGCGGTCACACCCACCGCGGTCAGGTATGGCCAATCTCCTGGGTAACCGATGCCCTGTACGAGAAATCCTGGGGTCACCACCAGCGAGGCACCACCCGCTACTACATCACCTCCGGCATAGGCATCTGGGGCGCCCGCATCCGCATCGGCACCCGCTCCGAATACCTGGTCCTCACCATCCGCCAAAGTGTCCCACAACGACCTCAGCCAGAGTAGGCTCTGAGGCTGGTAAGTGTGGGACATGAGCCTCAGATGGGGGTATGTAACACAGCAAGCCCCGTCACAGCGATTGTGGCGGGGCTTGTTGTGTTACACTTTGGCGGGAAACATCACCGGAACAGAGGGCCCGCAATGGTAAAGTATCCCTTTTTGCCGCTGTAGTATAGCTGGAATGTGTTGAGGTAGAGAGTCACCCGGGCCGGGGCGTCGGCATTATTACCCACAAGTGTTCCGATGTAACTGATTATGTGATTGATATCACCTTTGGCGATATTCTCAGTCGTCACCTCTTTCTCCAATGCGCGCAGTTGCTGCATCGGTATGCGGAACTCATACATCAGTTCATTGCCGTCACATGAAACCGGCAGTTGCACGGTCAGGACATCTTCCTTTATAGAACTTTGGTCAATATCTACCGTCGTTTCGTACAGGCTCATACTGCTGGCATTTGCGGGCAGACTGAAACTTGTCTCTCCCAATATGTGGCGATAACGGTTGATATTCAATGTGCTGTCGGCCTCTTGGTCCTGTACGGCCTCCGGAACACGGCCGGTAAGCACTCCCGTTTCAATAAAGGCCGATACCGACTTGCGTGAGAACTGGCTCTTAAGGTAGTCGATGCGGCTGTCCAATTGGTGCGATATGCTGGCATCAAGCGTACTGATGAACTTGCCGTAAGTATCATCGTCCATAGCCGTACCGTCCCATCCGTTAGACTTAAGGGTTGCGTCAATCTTTGCGGTCAGGCTCTTTCTGACCGATGTAGATACGTTAACCGGGAGTAGGGTGAGCAGTGCAAAAGTCAGAACGAGCGATACCGGAATCCATAGAATCCCCGCATTCCGTTTCAGGATCAATACCACACAAACAGCGTAGCACCAAAGGTTGAACGCCACCAGATACACGCGCAATATGGTAATCCCGTAGTCCGATATGCGTCGTGCTATACCAATG
>JAFXMB010000077.1 GCA_017530735.1 Bacteroidaceae bacterium
GATAAAAAAATTAATTATGAAGAAGAATTAAATGATGACATAAACAAGACTGATTATGCGGTTTATTCGCTCTCTGACAGTATTTACAGTTACACGGGCTCAATAGATGTAGATACTGTCCTGAACTATATCAGCGGCAGTATAGAGTCATCGCTCTGGAACGCCATGATAGAGCAGGGGGCAGCCCCTGACCTGGCCGGAATGCTGGCCGATATCTACTCATGGACCATAGATTTCTTTGGTATTCAGAGGCGCGACTCATTCTCAGTCTACTACCAGGAGATGTATGCCGACAGCGTACGTGTGGCCACAGGCAATATCCTGGCTGCCAATTTCATAACATCGGGCACAGATCATTATGCGTTCCGATATATATACCATAACGAGCGCGGTGAGTATTTTGACGAGAAGGGAACCAGTCTGAGGCGTGCTTTCCTGAAAGCTCCGCTCAGTTACACCCGCATCAGCTCAAAGTTCTCAAACGCCCGTCTGCATCCCATCAAGAAGATTGTACGCGCCCATCACGGCGTTGATTACGCCGCTCCGTCAGGCACACCGGTATATTCAGTAGGTGACGGCGTGGTTACAGCCCGTGCCTGGGACAGCAAGGGCGGCGGCAACTACATCAAGATTAAACATAACTCCACATATACCACAGAGTATATGCATCTTAAGGGTTTCGCTAAAGGCATAGCAGTAGGCACTCACGTATCGCAGGGCCAGCTTATAGGTTATGTGGGTATGACCGGAACCGCTACAGGTCCGCATCTGGACTACCGCGTATTCAAGAACGGCACCGCCATAGACCCGCTGCGCATGGATCTGCCTGCGGTTGACCCCATTGCACCCGATGATATGCCGCAGTATCTCAAGGCTGTAAGCGGCTACATGAAGATGGTTGGTCTGGCCGCTGCGGACAGCATCACGAATGATACCATAACAATCACAGCATCAAATGATTAAAAACATCATATTCGACTACGGAAACGTCCTTGTAGACTGGAATCCGGCATATCTTTTCCTGCCCGTTTTTAACGGTGATGAGGATAAGTGCCGATACTTTACCGATCACATATGCAACCGTGAATGGTTTACCCGTATGGACCGGGGTGAGGATATGGACGTATGTGTAGCTGAACTCCAGGCTCAATATCCGGAGTATGCCGATACCATAGCGCTGTTCCGCGACCGCTGGTTCGATATGTGTAACGGCGATATCCCAGGCATGCTTGAAATAATACAGGACCTCAAACAGAAAGGCTACGGAGTATTCGGCCTCACCAACTGGCCGGCAGCCACATTCACTGAGGCCCGCCGCCGTTTCCGCACCCTTGCCAGCATTGACAACTACGTGGTTTCAAGCTCCGTCCACCTGGCAAAACCCGAACCTGCCATCTATCAACTGCTGCTTTCCAAGTATAATCTTAATGCTTGTGAGTGCATATTTATTGATGACCGCAAGGATAATATAGATGCAGCTATCAGTTTGGGAATGAGCGGGATAGTATATCCTGGCACCGCTGACCGATTGTCAGGATTTTTGCAAAAGGCGTTGCAACCCGACAAAAAAAAGTAGTAAAAACCTGCATTTTGTATTTTCCTTTTACATAACTTTGCAGCACAAATCAAGCAAAAACGCATAACAATGACAATGAACGTTTCATTTTGGTGGTGGCAGAACTCAGGATACATAAAATCGTGAGGTAGAAGCCATATATCCATAAATGAACATAAAATACAAAGGCTCTTCGGTACTCACGAAGGGCCTTTTTTAGTTTCAACAATTCAAATTAAACACAATGAATACTTATCAGATTGACAGCAACGGTTACTACGGAGAGTTTGGAGGTGCATACATCCCCGAGATACTCTACAAGACCGTAGAGACCCTGAAGGAGAGCTACCTGCCCATTATTGAGAGCCCGGAGTTCAAGAAAGAGTACCATGCACTGCTGCGCGACTATGTAGGCCGTCCCAGCCCGCTGTATTATGCATCACGCATGAGCCGGAAGTACGGCTGCAAACTGTACCTGAAGCGTGAGGACCTGAACCACACCGGTGCCCATAAGATAAACAACTCAATAGGACAGATCCTGCTGGCCAAGCGTATGGGCAAGACCCGCATCATTGCAGAGACCGGTGCAGGACAGCACGGTGTGGCAACAGCAACCGTATGCGCCCTTATGAATATGCCCTGCAGGGTTTATATGGGAGCGCTTGATGTGGAGCGTCAGGCCGTGAACGTGGAGCGCATGCGTATGCTGGGGGCCGAGGTGATGCCTGTACACAGCGGCAACAAGACCCTCAAGGACGCTACAAACGAGGCCATACGCGACTGGTGCTGTCATCCTGCCGATACATTCTATATCATTGGAAGTACCGTAGGTCCTCATCCTTATCCCGATATGGTGGCCCGTCTGCAGAGTGTGATATCGGCCGAAATCAAGGAGCAGCTTATGGAGAAAGAGGGACGTGACTATCCCGACTATCTGATGGCATGCGTAGGCGGAGGCAGCAACGCTGCAGGAACAATCTATCATTATATTGATGATGAGCGCGTTAAGCTGGTGCTGGGCGAGGCCGGAGGAATGGGTATAGATACCCCTCAGACAGCCGCATCGATGGAGATAGGAACTCCCGGAATACTGCACGGCAGCCGTATCATGGTGATGCAGACCCCCGACGGCCAGATCATAGAGCCTTATTCGATATCAGCCGGACTGGATTATCCCGGTACAGGCCCAATCCACTGCAACCTTTACAAGACCGGACGCGCCCAGGTGATGGCCGTAAACGATAATGAGGCTCTTCAGGCTGCATTTGAGCTGACCAGGCTTGAAGGTATCATTCCGGCACTGGAGAGCAGCCACGCACTGGCAATGCTGCCCAAGATGAAGTTCAAGAAAGACGATGTGGTTGTGCTTACCGTAAGCGGCCGCGGCGACAAAGACCTTACAACATACCTTAAACATAAAGACGAAATAGATTATGAAGCTATTTAAATACCTTACAGCAAGCCGTAAAGTGGCAGGTGACCTGCTCACTCCCGTAACGGCATACCTTAACGTACGTGACCTCTACTCACAGAGTGTACTCATGGAGAGCTCTGATTATCACGGCGTTGAGAACTCCAAGTCATTCATTGCCATCAATCCCATTGCCACTGTCAGCATTGCACATGGCATAGGAACCATGCTGCTGCCCGACGGAACCACGCAGGAGCACGCCATCAGTGCCGATTATGACGCTGCCAGGCTTATAAATGAATTCCTTGGTCATTTCAGCATAGAGGGTGACGGCAGCAACTACTGCGGTCTGTACGGATTCACCACATTCAACGCCGTACGCTACTTTGAGAACATAAACATCAAGGACGAGACCCAGAAGGAGAACGA
>JAFXMB010000078.1 GCA_017530735.1 Bacteroidaceae bacterium
CGGCAAACTTCATCAGTTCACTGGCATAATCCGTCACAACAGGCTGGGCCGTATCTGCAGGTGAAATGTAGTCGTCCGGAAGGCTTGAGGCTACCTTTCTCTTGGTAATTTCACCCTTGAACCGTATGTTGTTGTCAGTTATGATGCCTGTTTTGGAGAATGTACAAGTATCATGCAGAAACATTATGTTGGACTCCGCATATCGGCGTATACCTTTGTTCCTGGTTGAAAAATCCCAGGGCGAGCCGTCATTCTTGTAGTAGTACCTTATTCTCAGGTCCTCATCCTTAAGGTCACGCACCTGAATTGTGCGGCCCCCGGTATCAATGAAGTGGTCCTTCATATTGAAAGGCATATACGACGATATGACTTTGCGTCCCTTCTTGACCTCCTTAAGCAATGACAGCGTGTAGCCGTTTTCGGTCAGCCGGTCCTCTGAAAGAGACCTGAGAAAATGCTGGGTTGATCCGTAATACGCACGCATACGGTTTCCCTCTATTGTACGGGCCTGCCGTTGGCTCATCTTGGTGTAAGGCTTGTAGTAAAAGTAGCCCAGCATATCGTGTGTGGTGATGGCCTTTTCCCGCTTTACCTCAAATCTTACCAGATCTACGTAAACCTCATATCCCAAGGATGGCAAGTCAATTATCAGCGGTTCACTGGCCCACGCCTTGAAATAAGTCCCTGCTATTTGTTTGACATTGTAATAACCTCGTCTTGCCAGGATCTTCTCATCTTCTGACAAAGTATTGTAGAATTCAGTAGTTCTGTAAAAAAGCAGAGCATCCTCATTCAGAATCCTGGCCTGCTTACTCCATTTGTCATCGCCCAGGAAAAAACGCTTGAAATAATCCAGATCCTCTTTGTTCGGCATATTCTTTTTGCCCGATACCACAACCTCCGGAAGTTCATCATTGGTCTTAAGGCTGATTGTCAATGATTCGGGATAGCGGTTCAGCTCTATTGCCTGCGTCTGATAGCCCACGAAACTGAATACAACCGTAGCCGGAAGTGACACGTCCTTAAGTTCAAACCGTCCGTCGGCATCAGTTGCCGTGCCCAGCGTAGTTCCGTTCACATATACCGTGGCCGATGGCAGGGGTTCCTGCGTCAAACTGTCCAGGACTATGCCCGTAATGGTATGCTGGCCATACATGGAAACAGAGAAAAGCAACAATACAGCAAACAAAAATCTTCTCATAAAAAATCACCAGTTTTGATTCAGTATATAGGGTGTGCCGGAGGCGGTGATTCCGGCTCCGGCGATGGTAAACTTACGGGTAAAGCTGTTGTTGTAGAATTCCACGCGGGCACGGCCCTCCTCATCAGTTATCACGTTGGCGTTCCAATAAAGGGTGCGACGCGGATCTATGTTGCCCAATATGGGACCGTCAGGATACTCAGGTGCGTAGAACTGTACGGGCTTGGTAAAACCTTTTACTTTTGTGGTACGACGGCCGAGATTACGTATATCACGGTATGAAAGCAGTTCCCGGTCTTCTTTTATCTGAATATCCACCAAAGTATATCTTCCCCCCATATCCACCCAAGCCCAATAATTTCCTGCTATACCCGAGTTTGCTGGTGCTTCTCCGGTATGTTTCTTGGCAAACTCTCTCATCAGGGGAACTATTTCATTGATTTCATACGAATACATGGTCTTGTCAAAAAGGATAACGCTCTTGACATCAATCATATCTATTCGCATAACCTCATCAAACGGTTTATGATCCAACACTTTTGATGTGTTATGTATGTAATATAACGGGTTGTATACATCTCCTTCCGAATCGAATCTGACGCCCCTATCCAGGAAGTATCCATAGAGATCAGTAGTGTATTCACCGTTATCAAGTTCCAACTCAGCATCCTCCTCGGCTTCAAATGATACGAAGGTGTCATAATCTATGAACCTGCGTTTGCCTCCCGTCTCCTCAATATCAACGTCATCTATCATTCGTCCCAGCCTCTTGCGCTGCGCCTCAGTCAGATCATTATCCGTATAACTGACCTTATAGTCATCAACCTCAGGTTTGTTGTGGCTCAGATCAATTTCCTGAATCAGGAAAGGTCTGACCTGGGGTCTGTCAGCACGCTCAAAACGAATGCGCTTGCTCCGCTCATACTTGGAGTTGCCGTTCGCCTTGGTTGACATCAGATTGATGGTAAAACTGCCCCTGCCATAGAAATCAGACATGTCAAAACCAAAGTAACCGGTGGAATCCGTCTGGTAATCAAAAGACTCAAACTTCATCTTGTCTTCCTCAGGCTGGACCGATGCATACACGCCTATGTCCGATACAGGTTCACGTTTGCTGTATGAAAGTATCCAACCGTTCATGGTGAGGCCTTCCTCTACGCGGTGTCTCTCCTCAAACTCTTTCAGGCCGGCCATATACTGCCATTCGTAACGCTCCCAACCCTGAACCAAGGTCAGCAGGTTCAAAGCCTCACGATGCTCATCGTCATCACTCTCCAGATACCATGCTGGATCATGTATGTAACCTCTCAGGTCCGATGATAACAGAAGATTTGTCTGCAGGTTCTCTGTACGTCCGCCGCCGTAGTCCGTAGCATCACGCACTGAAAGGCAGAAACGGTCACGGAACGGATTGCCCTCCTGGTCTGTGAGTTGGAACTCTATTACCTCTTTACCGAATGCCTGACGTGACATGCTGTCGGTATTGACCTGAATTGTAGGAGTATGCAAATCACCTTCACCGTTAAATATGCTTCTGGATGAAAGAATCATTCCTTCGCTGTTATACAGGGTCATGCGGCATACGCCTGCAGGCCAGTCTGAACAGTCAATCTCAAACTGAGTGTCACCTATCTCCTTTATCTCCTTAAAATAGATAACCTGACCGCGGCAGGTTACCGCCAGGGCTGTCTGCTCACCCACACGGTCCTCTGTGCGCCAGATATTCACTTCCAGACGTGAGCCTGGCAGCATATCGGATATCATGGAATAACCGCTGTTTACGACCTTAGGCAAACCGATGCTCGCTCCCCTGCCGTCGGAGGCAATGAATTCAGCAGACTGGGATCCTTTGGGAATGATGACGAATGAACCCATTCCGTCATGAACGGTTTTTATGGAGTCTCTGAGTCCCTGTACCTTCAGGGCACCGTTTAAGCCGAATCCGTCACTGCCTATAGCCTTGAATGCAACCCTGCACGGAAGGTCCTTGACCATGTCACCACCTTCGGGATAGAATGAGACATTTATTTTGTGCTTGGGCTCTATGGTCTCGCCGCGAACTTTCTCCAAACGGGGATTACCCTCGTTGTTCTCTACATGTGAGCGGTCATACTCTCCCACATACTTGGGCTGGGTGTAGACCGGTATTACGCGTGAGAATATGGCCTCCGGGCTGAAATCAAGCATATTCTGGGTGTAGGCCCTGATCTCATAGAATCCGCTGGGATAGGCCAGAATACCCTGTTTCTCACGGGTCTGGAATGTGCCGGCATCAAGCAGAGGAATGGCTCCGTCGGTCTGGCCCGCCTCAATTTTGAGTTTCTGCTGGAGTATGAGTTCTCCGGTAGGAGCCAGAAAATCCACATAAAGCACGCCGCTCGGAGCACGCCCAAGCGTGCTGGCATGAGTCACAAACGCCTTGAACCAGATGTTCTCACCCTGGAAATAGGCCGTGTTGTCAAACTCCAGATAGACCTTCTCCTGAGGGAACATATCGTTGAACTCGCGGATGTTATCGACAAACTTCATCAGTTCACCGGCATAATCGGTCCTGGGCGTTATGGTATCCGCAGGTGAGATGTAGTCATCCGGAAGGCTTGACGCCACCTTTCTCTTGGAGAGTTCTCCCTTGAAACGTATGTTGTTGTCAGTTACAATGCCCGATTTGTAGAATGTGCACGTATCATGCAGAAACATTATGTTGGACTCCGCATATCGGCGTATACCTTTGTTCCTGGTTGAAAAGTCCCAGGGGGATCCGTCATTCTTGTAGTAGTACCTTATCTTCAGGTCCTCATCCTTGAGGTCACGGACCTGGACGGTGCGGGCACCGGTATCAATGAAATATTTATTCAAATCAAAAGGCATATATGAGGACAGCTTTTTCCGGCCTTTCTTAAACTCCTTAAGCATTGTCAGCAAGTAACCGTTCTCAGTCAGTCGGCCCTCAGAAAGAGACCTCAGGAAATGCTGGGTTGAACCGTAATATGCCTTCCTGCGGTTTTCCTCAATGGTAGCCGCCATACGTTTGCTTACATTGCGGTAAGGCTTATAGTAAAAATAGCCCAGCATATCATATGTGGTAATGGCTTTCTCCTGCTTAACTTCAAATCTGATCAGATCAACGTAAACTTCATATCCGAGTGAGGGCAGATCAACTATCAGCGGTTCACTGGCCCATGCTTTGAAATCAGTCCCTGATACTTGATGATTAAAGTCAATATAGGCCCGTCTCATCATATACTCAACTGATGGCGGGGCAAAGTATTCGGTTTCCCTGAAAAATATCAGTACATCCTCATTCTTTATCTTAGCCTGTTTGCTCCATTTGTCATCACCCAGAAAAAAGCGCTTGAAATAATCCAGGTCAGCCTTGTTGGGCACATTCTTACCTGATACCACAACTTCCGGGAGTTCATCATTGGTCTTAAGGCTGATTGTCAGCGCTCCGGGATCACGGTTAAGTTCAAGCGCCTGAGCCTGATAACCCACAAAACTGAACACAACCGTAGCCGGAAGCCTTACGTCCTTCAACTCAAACCGTCCCTCCTGATCAGTTGCAGTACCCAGCGTAGTACCGTTCACATAGACCGTGGCTGACTGCAACGGCTCCTGCGTCAGACTGTCCAATACTACACCCGTAATGGTATGCTGGCCATACAGGGAAACAGAGAAAAGCAACAATACAGCAAACAAAAATCTTCTCATCATATTACCAGTTCTGATTCAGTACATAGGGTATGCCGGAGGCTGTTATTCCGGCTGCCGAAACATTGAAATGATTTGTAATGGAACTATTGTAGAACTCAACCTTGGCATTTCCGATGCTATCGGTTATGACATTGGGATTCCAATACAGGGTACGGCGGTAATCCACATCACCGGGGATTGGTCCGTTGGGATACTCCGGCGAATAGAACTCATACGGACGGGAGAAGCCGTCAACTGTGGTCACACGATTGTTTATGCTGAGTATCTCATCCTTTGTAGAGAGTTCATGGGGTTCTTTAATCTGAATGTCCAACAGAATCAAGCGCTTACTGATCAAGAAACTGTCTATAAACGCATTGGATTTATTGGGATCCATTATAAAGTCCTGATACTCCTCCTTGTATCTTTGGCTTTTTGTATAAAGAGGACACTGTTCCATGATTTGCGGCAGCAGCATGGGGCGGTCAAACACTATGATGCTCTTGATATCCATGGATTCAATCGCCAGTCTTGAGATTACATCGTCACCAAATGTACCGGTATACAAGTATCGTTTGGAATCATGAACGTAAAAGAAAGGATCAAATCCGTTAATGGTCATTTTTGTGGTATCGGTTCCCGTAGCCGGGTTAAACTCTTGCCATACAAATACATCTAGACCCTTATCTGAAAGGTATCCTTCCAGATCAGTAGAATAATCACCTTTGTCAAGTTCTATCTCCACATCCTTTACAACATCAAATGCCTTGAAGGTAAAGTAGTCCACGTACATACGGTCCTCCTCAATCTCCACATCGGGCAGGACTATTCCTTTATCCTCGCTGATTACGGTCTCCTGCTCATACTCGCCCAAATCAGCCATTGTTTTGCCACGTTTCCTTGAAATTGACTGAAGTCCGCTGAATACCAGTTCCTGAGGCATGTATGCACGGATAGACGGCAACATGGAACGGTCAAACACGATACGTGCATCGGGGCCTACCAGACGCTTTCTCTCGGGTTGGGCTCTGATAGAGAACCTGGCCTTGTCATACAAGTCAGGTCCTATATCAAAGCCGAAATAGCCCGATGAATCCGTCACATATGAGTAGGATTCAGAAAGCCTTTTATCATTGGGCATGAGTGAGGCCAGAACCTCAATATTCTCCAAAGGCTTGCGGCCCGATGAGTTCATGATCCAGCCGTTCATGGTCAGGTTCTCCTCAACGCGATGCTTCTCGCGAAACTCCTTCTGGCCTGTCATGGTCTGCCAGTCATAGCGTTCCCAACCCTGTACCAGCATCAGCAGGTCAAGCGCAGTATCGCGCTGTGGATCATCAGAATCAAAATACCATGAGGGATTCTCAATGAAACCTTTCAGGTCCGATGACAACAGCATCGATGTCCTGAGGTCATCGGCCAGTATGTTTCCCTGTCCGCGCACATCACGTACCGACAGGCAGAAGCGGTCACGGAACGGATTGCCGTTACCGTCCTTTAGGCTGAATTGGAGTGAAACCTTCTCAAAAGGTCCGTATTTGTCCTTGTCAGTATAGACATCTATTGACGGAGTTGCCATCACGCTGCTGTGATGATATACTGAACGGCTTGCATAGATCTTGCCGTCATCGTCAAACAGATATACCCTGCATACACCCTCGGGGACTCCTTGCATGGACATGACCTTCTCAACTGAACCCGCTTCCGTCTGGCATGTGTCAAATCCCACCAGTTCGCCACGACAGGTCAGGCCCAGACCGAGCGTGGTTCCGACTAACTGAGGAGTGCAGTCTATCTTAAGTATGATGCTGTCAGTGTCATCGGCCATAACCATCATGGCGCATCCCTCCTGCTCTGCTGCGGGCAGTGAGAATGTGTGTGACTTGCCGTCTATGGTAAGTTCAACCTGATTGCGTTTTTCCTGAGGCGTAAAGGTGAACCAGCCCATTCCGTCATGAATGGTGCTGAACTTTATGTCTGTGCCGTTAAGACGGCCGTCGGCATCTATTCCGAATCCTGTCCCGTCAGTTACCTTCAAGGCCACGCGGCATTGCTTTCCAATGATGATATGACCGCCTTCCGGATAGAAGTTACAGTTGATTTTGCGCAGTGATTCTGTTTTTGGACGCACCTCACTGCCATCTGACAGACGGTTCTTTATAACAGGAGCTTCAGCATAATAATTACCGTTTACCTGGGGCTTTTCATAAACAGCAAAGACACGTGAGAACAGAGTTTCCTCGCTGAAATTGAGCATATAATTCGTATATGCGCGAACCTCATAAAAACCACTGGGATACTCAAGCACACCGCGTTTTTCACGCGCCTGAGATGTAGAACCGTCCATCAGTACGAATGAGCCATCGGCCTGACCGGCCACGATCTTGAGTTTCTGCTGCTTGAGCAGCACGCCTGTAGGAGAGATAAGATCCACATACAGCACCTGGCTCTGAGCCCTGCGGAGCGTCGAAGCATTTACCACAAATGCCTTGAACCAGATGGTCTCACCGGTGTAGTATGAGGTGTTGTCAAACTGAAGATAAACCTTTTCCTGGGGGAAGATACTGTTGAACTGATGGATGTTGCCCGCAAAACGCATCAGGTCATGGGTAATGCTGGCAGCCTCATTAGGCTCCTGGCCCTCTCCGTCTCTTGCATTCACAAGAGTCAGGGTCATAAGCAAACTTAGGGTTAAAGTAATCAGGCGCCTCATTTTGCAAAAATAATAAGTTTACCAATTATAGTCAAGGACATAAGGTACACCCGAGGCGGTAATTCCGGCAGCCGATATTCTGAAACGATCGGAAATGCCATTGTTGTAGAACTCAACATTGGCGGTGCCGGTTGAATCGGTCACTACATTGGGATTCCAGTAAAGGGTGCGGCGGCTATCAACAATACCGGGAATGGGGCCGTCGGGGTATGAGGGAGAGTAAAACGCATACGGGCGGGAGTAGCCGTCAACCGTGGTTACACGCTTGTTTATATTGAACAACTCGTCCCTTGTGCTTATTTCATGAGGTTCCTTCATCTGGATATCCACCAGAAGAAGACGACCTGGGTCGCTCTCCATCATGTACGTGAACTGCATGGTCTTATTCAGATAATCCACATAAAGAGGACATAGTTGCATGATTTGTTTCATCCGTATTGGACGGTTATATACTACTATGCTCTTGATGTTCTTTGAATCTAATTCTATTGGATTCGAGTATTTCCCATTATACAAATACTTGCTCTTATTGTGTATGTAGAAGAAAGGTTCAAACCCGTTAATATCCTGAATGGCAAGCCCCATATCTCCACTTATAGTACTGGTTAATCCCACATAATAGCCTTTTTCAAGAAGATAACCTAAAAGGTCAGTGGAGTATTCTCCCTTGTCCAGTTCCAGCTCGACATCCTTAACCACATCATAAGCCTTGAAACTGTAATAGTCCAGCAACAGACGGGTCTCATCAATGTCAACTTCAGGCAAAACGAAACCGAAATCCTTATTGAATATGGCCTGAAGGTCTTCCTTCAGCGTTGTCTTGCCTTTCTTACCCTTCTTTTCCTGTGGGGACAGAAGGCCCGTGAATACCATCTCCTGAGGTTGATAAGCACGGACAGCCGGGAAGAATGAACGGTCAAACACTATGCGGGCGTCGGGACCTATAAGACTTCTTCTTTTGGGTTGGGCTTTGATGGCAAACCGGGCCTTGTCATACAAATCCGGTCCTATGTCAAATCCGAAATAGCCCGATGAATCAGTAGTGTACGAGTAGGTCTCGCACAGAGTCTTGTCATTGGGCATGAGTGATGCCAGAACCTCGATGTTATTCAGCGGCTTTCTTCCCGACGAACTCATGATCCAGCCGTTGACCGTGAGATTCTCCTCCATACGGTACTTCTCGCTGAATTCCTTCTGTCCGGTCATGATCTGCCAGTCATAACGCTCCCAGCCCTGTACCAGGCAGAGCAGGTCCAACGCCTTGTCACGACGGGGGTCATCCGAATCAAAATACCATGAGGGGTTCTCAATGAAACCTCTCAGGTCTGATGACAGAAGCAGGGATGTACGCAGATCATCGGCCAATACATTGCCCTGCGTGCGCATATCACGTACCGACAGACAGAAACGGTCACGGAAGGGATTGCCCTGGCCGTCCTTGAGTTCAAACCTGAATGTCACCATGTCAAAAGCATCGTACTTGTCCTTGTCGGCATACACCTGGATTGAAGGCGTGCGGGCTGTCTCGCTGTGATGATAGACTGAGCGGCTGGCATAGATGCTGCCGTCGGTACCGAAAAGGTATAATCTGCAGACACCCTCCGGAACGCTTTCCATGGACAGTGTCTCCTCTACCGGCTGCGTACCGGTTTGTATGGTACGGAAATCAAAGAGTTCTCCCCTGCAGGTGAGCGCCAATCCTATCGTCAGGTCTGCCAGATCCGGAGTACAGTCTATGCTTAACTGAACGGCGTCAGTGCTTGATACATCAGCACGCACGGTCAAGCCACTCTCCAAGGTCTTGGGCAACTTGAATGATTTTGACTTGCCGTCAACCGTAAGGGTTACGCTGTTCCTTCTGCTGTCAGGAGTGAACGCAAACCACCCCATGCCGTCATGAACGGTACTGAAAGATATGTCAGTATCATCCACAGCACCTTTAGCGTCAATGCCGAATCCTGTTTCATCTGTCACCTTGAAAGCAACGCGGCAGGGTTTACCCATAACCAGATGGCCGCCCTCAGGGAAGAATTCGCAGTTTATCAGGTTAAGTTCCTCTGTCTTGGGACGCAACTCCTCTTCGGTCTCATACCATATGGGTTTCCTTTCTTTTATCACAGGGGGATCAACATAAAAATCGCCTTCATGTTTAGGCTTCTCATAAACGGCAAACACGCGAGAAAAGATTGATTGCTCGTTAAAGTTGAGCATATAGTTGGTATAGGCACGAACTTCGTAGAATCCGCTGGGGTATTCTACCACGCCACGCTTTTCACGACCCGACTCGGTAGATCCCTCCATAAGTACGAACGATCCGTCGGCCTGACCGGCCACAACCTTGAGTTTCTGCTGCTTGAGCAGCACGCCGTTAGGTGATATCAGGTCCACGTACAGCACCTTGCTCTGCGCTCTTTTCAGAGTCGACGCATCCACCACGAATGCCTTGAACCAGATGGTTTCGCCAGCATAATACGATGTATTGTCAAACTGAAGATAGACCTTTTCCTGAGGAAAAATGCTGTTGAACTGATGTATATTACCCGCAAACCGCATAAGCTCATGGGTAATGCTGGCAGCCTCATTAGGCTCCTGCCCTCCTGTCTCCTTTGCGTAAGCAAAAGATAATGACTGCAATACAAGCAATGATATAAATAACAGACGTTTCATTGCGACAAAGAAGGATAATTCAATTAATCGGTTCTTTGGCAAAGAAAAACAATTCAGTTAATAAAACCAAATAATTTAGTTTGAAAATTTAACGTATTTTTTCAGGATATTTCACCGCGCAGATTGAGCATCAGGCGGCGCTTTACTTCCGTGTTGTCTGCGGTGGAGCCCATCAGGAAGAACAACTTGGCCAGAGCGGCCTCGGTAGTGAGGTCCCGGCCCGACACGACGCCTGCATCACGCAAGGCCCGGCCCGTAGCATAAAGGTCCATATTGACCGTACCGGCCAGGCATTGGGTCACGTTGAGCAGAACCTTACCCATGGCCGATGACTCCCGCACAATATCCACAAACCAGTCTTTGGAGATGGCGTTACCAGATCCGTAGGTCTCGATGATGACGGCGCGGGTATCGGAACCCAGAAGGATGTCACGTACCACTTGGGGAGTGATGCCGGGATGCACCTTGAGTATGGATACGCGTGTATCAAGAGAGGTGTTTATGCGGAATGCGGCCGATGAGGGACTCAGGATATGCTTGTCGTTGTAAAGGATATCTATTCCGGCAGTGGCCAACGGCGGATAGTTGGGCGAACGGAATGCGTGGAATGACGTTGAATCCGCCTTTGTGCTGCGGTTGCCTCGCAGCAGCTGCGAGTTGAAGAAAATGCAGACTTCAGGTACAACGGCACTGCCGTCGGGATTCTTGGCAACCGCTATTTCGACCGATGAAATCAGGTTTTCCTTGCCGTCGGTGCGGGGACGCCCCACAGGAAGCTGGCTTCCGGTAAAGATTACCGGTTTGGAAAGGTTTTCAAGCATGAAACTCAAGGCCGATGCCGAATAGGCCATAGTATCGGTTCCATGCAGGATCACGAATCCGTCATATTCATCATAGCGGTCACGGATGATCTCTGCCAGACGCACCCAAA
>JAFXMB010000079.1 GCA_017530735.1 Bacteroidaceae bacterium
ACCTTATTCAGGTGGCTATAGCAGCGGGGTTCCACCTCTTCCCATTCCGAACAGAGAAGTTAAGCCCGTTCACGCCGATGGTACTGCGCAAGTGGGAGAGTAGGTAGCCGCCGTTTTTCAAGAGAGCTGAGGATTCAATCTTCGGCTCTCTTTCTTTTTGTGGTTGCCCACTTGCGCAGTACCATTAAAATAATTTTAGTTCCGCATCCGCGGAACTGGGCAAGTGGGAGAGTAGGTAGCCGCCGTCTTTACGAGAATCACTTCAGTTTCTAAACGCTGAAGTGATTCTTTTTTTGTTTCTGCTTCCTAACTATTATATTTGTAGGAGTTTTTATGAAAAGGTTATGCGGAGAATTGGTTTTGTTTTGGTTTTGATTTTGGGGTTCGGATTGTTTGCCGGTTGTGAAAAGGATACTAACATTCCGGTTACTGGAGTTTATTTGTCTGTATCGGAGTTTTCGATTAAGGTGGGACGTGATACTCTGCTCGTTGCCACTGTGAGCCCGAATAGAGCCACTGACGCGTCTGTTATATGGTATTCCGATAATCCTAAGGTTGCAAGCGTAGAAAACGGCCTGGTGAGCGCCAATTCATGCGGTAAGGCACTGATTACTGTCGAGACGGTTGACGGCGAGTTCACCGCCTTCTGCAATGTAACCGTAATTCCGGACCGCATCCCTGTAGATTCAATCTCTTTGGACCGCAGTGAAATCAAGATGATGATAGGTGCCACCGATACTCTCAGTGTAACTGTGCTTCCCGAGGATGCTACTGACAAGACCGTTACCTGGTCCAGTTCCAATACAAGTGTAGTATCTGTTAACCAGGGCGTGATTACCGCTGTCGGTTTAGGCCAGGCTGTAGTAATGGCAGCTGTAGCCGACTCAGGTATGGAGGCCCGTTGCGAGATAACGGTAGTGGAGCCGTATATTTTGGTTAAGCGTATGAGTGCCGAGCGTCTGCCCGATATGCTGAACGCCCGTGCCGATCATATATTGTTCGTGGCCGACAGTCAGCTGGTAGTTGCCGGTGGACACATAAGGGAGTTCACCAGAACCACTACTGCCGAATACTATGCTGACGGTGAGTGGCATTCCTTAAGTATGAACTATACCCATGATATGGCCTTCTCCGTGATGTTGAGTGACGGCCGTATGATGTTGGGAGGCGGATGCAGTTCCAACAGCGGAGTGGGTCAGTCTTCACGCGTAGAGATATACGATCCTGCGAGCCACAGTTTCACGGAAGCTCCGTCAATGAACAAGGCCCGTACCCTTTCACATGCTGTTGAGTTGGCCGGTGGTGACGTGTTCGTATCGGGCAACTGGTATGCCCGGGATTCAAAGGAGTTGTATTCGGCTACCGATTCGGCTTTCGTTGATAAGGGACGCGTTACAGAGAATCGCTGCAATCCGTATGTCTTACGTTCGGCAGCCAACGATGCTATCGTATTCGGCGAGATGAGCAACTATGGCGATACAAATACGCTTGTAGTGGACAGGCTGAGCGGCGGATCGTTCAGTGTGGAACTGTTCAATGAGTGGACTCCGTACGGGGCACCTGTCAACTGGCGTGCCAAGGATTGTGCCATTGCAGATTACAGTTATCTGATATTGGCCAGGAACAGTAATGACGAGATTGGCGTGATAAAGGTTCAGGGCGAATCATTCTCGCTTTTGGAGACTGAGTTGCCGATACCTGTGACTTGTGACGCCGATGCTCTGCAGTACTCCGGACAGATATTCACCGATAACAGCGGCTACGCTTATCTGCCGGCTTATAACGGTGATGACCTTTCTCCCGTCTATTATGTACTCAAGATGGATCTTAAGGCAAGTCCTGCCAAGCTGACGCTTTATAAGACCGATGTGCTTGATGCGTATGCTTCCATATGGTCCATGACAAAACTACCAGACGGACGTCTGGTAGCTTGTGGAGGTATTTACAACAGTAATTATACTCCTTATTCAACTGTCTGGGCTTTCAGCCCGTTCTGATATCCGGTTCAGTTATCTGCGGACAGGTGTTACTGTTCGGGTAAAGCCGGATTCATCGGTAGTATTCTGATTCTGAGTCGGCGCAGGTGTTGTAGTCTGTCCCGAGGGCTGTGTGTTGTTGCGCTGCGGAGCAGGCGACGGAGCCGGTGAGGGAGCAGGCTGTGCTACGGCCGGTTTCTTACCGATCTGAACATCGGTTCCCTTAGTCACATCCGCTTCGTTACCACCGCCATAGACGTTTCCGTTGATTGTAACACCGGTAACAGGCTGACTGATGTTTGCGGTAAGCGGAGTCTTGGTTCCATCGTCAACCCATTCGTCGTTTTCAAACTTTTGAATGGTATAGATAATGGCATTATCGCCGGATCGCTGCATCTTGACATCACCTCTGCGCTCTCCACTTGAACCGATCTGATTATAGAGCAGTTCCATACTCTTGAGAGAAACGGATTCTCCGAGTTTGTCTCCGATGCGTATTCTGGTCTTACCTTTAACTTTGGCCTGATTACCGCCTCCGTAAACGTCACCTGTAATAACACCATCGGTGGTCAGGTCCATAGCTGTTGCTCTGTATGCGGTGTAATCGGCGTTTCCGCCAAGGTATTCGCCGTTAACCCAGCCCTTTGTGACATTGATGTCGACAATGGGGTTGGCTACCATCACGGCAAGTTCACCGTTACCTCCGCCATATACTGTTCCGATAGTATCGAATGAACGGATATTCAGTCTGGGATCCGGGTACGGATTCTGGCCGGATTCATTCAGACCGTAATGAGTTACCATTTCTCCTCCTCCAACGTCAACGGTTGTTGTGTCGTTGTTATAACCGTATACGGAGTAGGGGGCGTTGTTTCCACCCAGGTAGAGCTCGTCAATGGTTATAGGTACGCAACCGGTCTGCTCGATGTTGACAGTGATAGAACCGTTTATTCGGCCACCCTTGTTGTTTCCGCCGAATACCTTGTGGAAATGACCACTGGTGATGGTGAGTTCTACGTTACTACCTACATCGGCCTTCTCGGATCCTCCGTAGATTTCGGCCATACCGGTTACACAACCCATCTCCAGTTGCGTTGAACCTTCCATGTAAGCCTCACGACCGCCGCCGTAGATTCCGTCTACATTCAGCGCACATTCACTTAACTCATCAAGCATGGAGACTGCAGTTGAACGGACATTACCCTTAGTGTTGCTACCTCCATAGATGTAATGTATGCGACCTCCGTAGATGTTGGTAGCGGCAATACCGGTTCCATATGCCTTATCGGCTCTGCCTTGAATGTCACTTTCAGGTGTGGAGTAGTAATGGTAACCGACGTTTGCTCCCAGGTTACCCTGGCCGGCACCGTTTCCGCCACCGAATACATACTCTATTTCATAGGATCCTGATATGGTAACCTTTGTGGCGGGAGTGGCTGCGGCGTTACCGCCTCCATAAACGGAGTGGATACTTATAGAATCGCAATCGTCAGGATCAATGAATACTTCCGCGCAGTCATCGACATTGAACGGGGTATATTCAGCCTGGTTTCCTCCTCCGTAGACAGCAGCGAGTTGATATGTATGGGTGCCGGTGGCGCTCATGCGGTTCGCCTCGGTGCTGAGAAGCTGATTGGTTGCCGAATTGGAGACTGTTCGCTTGACGTAAACTTTGGCATGTCCTTTAGGTGAGCCGTACACATTGTTACAGCCGAATATACGTCCGGATTCAGCCAGACCTTCCTGATTATAACTGGCCAAAAGTACTGCACCATATTGATATACGGTTACATTACCATAAACTATAGCAGGGATGTCAGAGCCGCTCGGAGTGTATGTGTTCTGTGCCTGGCCGCGTCCACCACCGTAAACATCATGACCTATGGTGGCTTTGGGATACAGATTGACAACAGTGTGTTTGCTGTCGTCACTTGTCAGATCTATGTCTTCGGCATCATTAGCGCCCAGGCTAAAGTTGGCTGTATTGGTGTTGGCCAAAGCACCTCCTCCGTATACGTCATGTCCAACCGTAACCGTGCCGGTATTATTTGCCTTACTTACATTAACGGTCACATTGCCTCCTACATTACCTTGCATTCCGCCTCCATATACATCATTTGAGACGGTTCCGTTTTCAAGACTTATAGAGGTGTTTCCGGAAACATCGGCCTGACTTCCTCCACCGTAGATATTGTTGCTGACAGTACCGTTCTTGAGGTTGATGGAAGTGCTGCCTGTTACATCGGCGTTGTTGCCGCCTCCAAAGACATCCTTCAGGTATTTGCTGTCATTGGCACCGTTATTGCTGTCCCAATTTATATCGAGGGTGATATTACCGGTAACGGTATGTCCTACGTTGTTGCCGCCGAACAAACCTTCGGTAATACGTCCGCCTGTGATGTTAAGCGTTATGTTACCTGACACATCAGCATCTCTCGCGCCGCCGTAAACATACTGTATTCCTTCCGAATTACCACCAGTGCGGACAATTCTCAGATTTCCGGCGTTACTGGCAGCCTCATTACCACCTCCATAGACCTCATCAATCTCCATATGGCAGCCATCATCTTCCTTGTTGATTTCCACATTGATAGTACCGCCTATGGTTCCCCTCTTGTTACTGCCTCCAAATACCTGATTGATATCTCCACCGCCTATGAAAGCGTTGGTATTGCCGGTTACGTTAGCCGCACTTATCTGGCCGTTACCTCCGGCAAATATGCGGTCAAATATTCCGCCGTGTATGGTTACATCTGTAGCAGGAACAGACGCAGCATTTCCTCCGCCGAACAGATCCTTTATGGTGTTGTTGCAATTGTTGACAATTACAGTTGTGGGAGTAGTCGTAACAGTGGGCAGATAAGCGGCTAAGTTACCACCTCCATATACAGCCTTAAGTGCATATGTTGTGCCTTGAGCAGGATTATCTGTACCGTTGATAGTTACTGTGACAGAACCCAGGGGAGTTCCGTTTACGTTATTGGCTCCAAATACGTAGTCTTTTACTGTTCCTCCATCAACCTGGACCTGAACAGAACCGTTGACCGAAGCTGCATAAGTGCTGTCACCCAGGCCGCCTCCATAGATAGAACCGTTTACGGTACCTTTCTTGAGCCAAACCTTGGTTATGTCTGATGTGGCATCATTGACACTTCCAAGGGCTGATCCGCCATAAACATCACCCCAAACGACAGGAGTGGTGGACTGGGCATTGCCTATTATTACGGTAATATTTCCGTCGGTTGCAGTAGCAGGACCGTATCCTCCGCCATGAACGTTGGCAGGTGAGGCGCTCGTACCTACCGTTCCGCCGTTTACGTTTACAGCAATTGCACCGCCTACTGTTCCTTGAGAGTTGCATCCGCCGTATACGCCTTGAGCGACAGTGCCGGTAGTCAGGGTAACAGTAGCGTTACCCTCTACACCTGCAAGGTTACCACCTCCAAAGACTGCGCCTTTGACGTCTACAGCCCAGGCATTGCCACTTACCAGCAATGAAGCCAGAAACAATGTGATGGTTAATCTATATCTGTTGTTCATATGTAGTATTTTATCTAAAAATGTCATTACTGTATGTTTACCGTTGTGTTGCCGCTAACCTCACCTTGGTTGCCTCCCCCGAAAACGTTACCCCATACTACAGTCTTGTCTTGGATTGTTACAATAGTTGAGGCATTTGACGGGGTAGAAATGTTGTATACTGTGCTTTGGTCGCCTCCTCCATACACATTGCCTGTACTGGCATCCCCTGGGGTTCCTATCACACTATTACCTCTTATGGTTAGGCTAACATTTCCCTTTACTGTACCGAGAGTGGTGAGATCTTCGTTGGTGTAGAGGAAGTGTTTGTTTTCGCTTTTGTCGATGGCTGTTGCCGTGCTGTTGACGGTGGCGGTGGTGTCGCGCCAGGTGTAAGTGGTGGTGCGGCCTTTGACGCCAGTACGGTAGGTGCCGAGGGCAGTGTAATAGTAGGGTTCCACGCGGAAGCCGATGCTGTCGACCTCGACGGTAGGCAGTGAGGCCGAGAATCCGGCGCCGAATACATTGCCACCGACGGTGCAGGAGTCGAGGGTGGAGGTGACGGTGCCATCTACCTTGCCGAGGTTGCCGCCGCCGTAGAAGTTGCGGGTGATGGTGCAATGCTTCAGCGTGGAGGTGACGTTGCGCGTGGTGGCTAACGAGAACCGCACAAAATCAATAAAGAGTCGGGCGACGTTCGTCTTGTTGTCCGACATGGGGATGAACTGGTAGTCGTAGCCCACCGACACACCACCGAATTGACTTATGTAGTCCTGTCTATAGCCGTTATAAACGACACCATTCGCATAATTACCGCTGCTGGAGTTAGCCTTTATTTCACCTTTGAGCCAACTATTCCAGTTGAGGTTGAACTGAGATTGGCCCGAAGTCCAGGGGTCCTTATTGTCTGAAAAGTTTCTCGGAGCCGCACGATAGTAGGAGTTGCCTCCATACCCTGCGCCGAAATAGGTGCCAAATTCGCAGTTTGTGGCAGTGGTCGTGACCGTGCGTCCGCTATTCATGTCGCCGAACTTGGGGCCTCCGCAGTACTGATTGACACGGCTGTTGCTAATGATGGTGTTAATGTTGCCTTCGTTGATTTTAGAGGCGTTGATGCCACCGGCATAAAACTCATTGATGTCGGCATTGTCAATAATCCCGGTGATGTTGCCCTTGGTGTGGTTAGACGTTTTGCCGATACCCTCCATTCCGGTGCCTGCCATAGTGCCGAAACGGCCTCCGTTGATGTAACACTCGGCATCATCCTCATAGTTGGTGGCAGCAGCATAGAGTCCGGTAAGATAAAATGCATCGAAGTCGCCGCCGGTAACCGACACAGGGGGATGCTTTGTTGCGAAAGTCTTGTCCTGGTGGCATCCTAGATGGAACTCCTTAAACCATACATTACCACCAACATGGATGTAAGTAGTCCTATTGCCGTTGTTATTGTTCTGTCCGCTAACCCACTGTTCGATGACACCACCGTGGAGGATTAACGGTTGTGCAGCTCTTGTATCGCGTTCATACTCCATCTGAGTTACGCGGAAGAGAGCGGTATTTGTCACCTCAAACCAATTCAGAGGCTGCGGGATACCAAAGTTGAACGTACCGGTGCCTCCAGTCGACTTTTGAGCCATGCCCAAACCTACGAGGTCGACAAAGTCATATTTCACAGGATGGAACTGTGTTCGTGAGTCAAAACGCAATATAAAGGAATAATCAGGTTCATTATCCTTGTCAATATCGATTGAGGTAACCGTATAAGGCTTTGAGCTATTAATTGAATTATACTGGTGATAGTTGCCCACAAGAACAACTGCATAGTCATATACTGTGTGAGATGTGCTAGGATTCAATGCAGTTACGGCTCTGTCGATTCCGTTTTTATTGAGTGTACCATTGTTCCATATATTGGTATATACTATCTGATTATCCCCATTGATACTGTATGTTCCTCCATTTGTGTAATGGTTACCTCCACCCACGTTGGGAACATTATAAAGGGTCGTCATTGCAGTATTATACACTACGTCTGCATTTTCATCAGCAACATATGCGGCTTTTGCCCAATAGGGTTCAATGGTGATGGCAGTCACACCTTCGGGTACATCCCAGTAGGCACCTTGGTTGAAGACACGGTTGCTGCCACCAGTGCCGTATAGGTCTTTGTTGGTGCAGTTTCGGTCGGCAAAATTGAATGGCATAGCTGAAATATTGCCGTTGCCGTCGTAGGTAACATCGCCTCCCGAATTCGTGAAGGTACCGGGGGTGCCACCGGTGATGCTGACAATCTTCCATCCTGTTACCACGCGGTTGCCGGTGTAGTTATTGGTGCCCACGTCGTTGTAGTAGGGCAACTGCACCTTGTAGTAGTTGAAGTTGTAGTGGTCCGGGTCTTTGTCGGTGATGTTGAGGCTAAGGCTTGAGGTGGTTATTCGGGCCCCTGTTGGAGGTTCGTATACAGCACCGCCGCTACCCATCCGGATAGAAACTGAGAGTGTTCCTAATTTACCTCCTTTGTTACGTTCTGTTTGTGCAGTAGCATTCTGAGCGTCAATATTCACTACCGACGGATACTTACCGAATTCCTTCAGGACAGGATAAGGTGTGTCACCATCTAACTGAGAAGGCTCCAGCACCCATTTCATCATCTCGCTGCTACTATATGTGCCGGTAGCCCACCATCCCGCCAGTTCACGATGACTGTTGAGCAGGTGACGGTAGAACTCAAAGCGCTGCAGGAAACGGTCCTCGGCACCAAGAGCACAGTTGTAAGTGATACCCGCGGACTGCACATATGGTGCCTCAAGACGGAAATAGTTGAAGTTACTCACACCATTTGCGTCTCTGTTTACTATGTTTTTACCGTTATATATGGGTGCTATGTTGGATCCACCTGTTATATTGCCGTAGAACATGCAGGCAAACACCATTGTCTGGAGGTTATTGCTTGCAGTTGATTCATTGTTGTAGCCTACAATACCTCCTACGTTAGTACCTCCGGTGATGGTTGCGAAACTGTAACAATTTACTACACGTGCTGATTCTTTAAGGAGGCCCACCAGACCACCGGTGTAAGCTGTTCCACCTATTGAACCACTCAGGATACCTACGTTATATATGCGTGCAGAACTCTCTGCAGAACACGCTATAGCACCGGTATTACCGCTGCTGGTATTTATGCTTACATTGTCAAATACAAGGTTTTTGACTGTGCCTGTCAGCGTAGTGAATAGAGGTGCACTGAGCCCGGTTATCTTGTATGGCATGTGGGTTGTAGGATCGATATCGGCTTCCAACGTGCCATTGAATGTGGTAACGACAGGGATTCCTCCGGTTATGTCCTGTGTAATGACATAGTGGCCATCGGCATTAGTAATATCACTTAAAGAGGTGATATTGGTTTGTCCCCACACAGCCCCTGTCCCCAGCGTTATTAACAGTAGCAGGAGGCCTATGGTGCGGTGTATGATATGTCTTATATATAGTGTCATGTCGTTGCCTCTCTTCTTTTACTCTATGTTCACCTCGGTGCTGCCCTCTACGTTGCCTTGATCACCGCCGCCAAAGACGTTGCCATACACTGTGGTTCCATCCTGAAGCAAGACGGTAACGGTGTGGCTGGCACCGGTGACCCAGCTTGATTCACCACCGCCAAAGACATTGCCGGTACCTGTCAGGACATTATTTCCTTGCAATGTGCCAACTTTGGTGTCTCCCTTGAGGGTAAGGTTCACGTCTCCGTCCACGGAGCCGAGGTTAGACGTTCTCAGGTCCTGGTTGGTGTATATGTAATGGTTGGTATTCAAGTCGCTGCCGGACTGGCCGTTGCTAAGTGTCACGCCTGCCTCGGCGGCGTTCTTCCAGGAGAATGTGGTGGTTCCGGAAAATACGCCTGGCTCAAACATACCGGACGCGCTGTTGTAGTTCGGAGCCGTTGTGAAACCTTCATTTCTTACTTCAAGAGTAGGTAATGAGGCAGAGAAACCTGCGCCGAACACATTTCCTTTCACCGTGCAGTTGTCGAGTTCCGAGGTTACTGTACCCACAACCTTGCCAAGATTGCCACCGCCATAGAAGTTGTTCTCTATGGTACAGTGCTTCAATTTTGATTCCACCTCATTGCATTGTGCCAGCGAGAAAGAGGCAAACTTGACATAGAATCGGCCACCTGTTTTTCCGGAGCTCCATACAAAATACTCATAGTCAAAGTCGGTAGCTACACCGATGCCCTTATATCCATATTTTCCATTCTGACCTAATGCATTTCCACTAGCGTTAGTGCCATCAAAATACTTGCCGCGGTCACGGGTATAGTTTCCTTGTTGTGTAGTCCAATTTACTGGGTTATCGTCTTTGTCGTAGTATTTTTTTCTGGAATAAGCGGTTCCACCGAAACCGGCACCGAAGAACGTTCCAAAGACACAACCATCGGCATTAGTGGTAACCTTCTTTCCAGATTCCATATTGCCGAACTTGGGGCCGCCGCAGTAGGTGGTCACATGACTATTGAAGATATCGACGGTTACATTGCCTTTAATGTTTTTACCCGTAGCTCCATTAGTACCTCCCCCGTAGAAGTTGTCTATGTCGGCATTGTATATCTGCCACCGAACGTTGCCGCCAATGGCTTCCTGCCCCGTTCCCGCTGCTTCTTTAAAATGGCCTCCACTGATATAGCACTCTGCATTGTCCGTTCTCATTGCAGCATCCTGGTTGTAGATGCCGGTAAGGTAGAAAGCATCATAATCACCGCCTGTGACCGATACTGGTGGATGAGGCGTGGAATTGTTACCGTCACCATGAGTGCCCATATTGAACTCCTTGAACCAGACATTTCCGCCAAGATGCATATATATGGTTTTTCCATTCACTTTAGAATTGTTTGTTGACACGAACTGGTCAATAACACCTCCTTGGAGGATAAGCGGTCCTTCTGTCCTGCTTGCATTATCAACTAAATCCTCGTATTCTAACTGGCTGAAGTAAATGGAAGATGTATTGGTAATCTCAAACCAGGCACTGGGGTGTATGATAGCCATATTGAGGATATTACTTGCACCATTGGGCTTCTGGGCCTGAGCGGTGCCTGGGACATTCAGGAAGTCGAAACGGATAGGGGCTACTCTTAACTTGCCAGAATGGTGATATATCATGCTGTAATCAGGCTCATTGTCATGGTTTATATCCACCGACATGAGGGTGAAAGGATTGGTGCCGTTTGAAGGTATACCATTCTGATGGAGATTGCCTACCAAAACAACGGCATTGTCATAGACGGTCGGTCCATAACCGCCCAGATTGTCGTTGATGTATTTGAGCGCATTGCCAACGGTGTTTTCTATCCTTTGGGCGGCAGCTCCCAATTGGGCTGTTGTTCCAAGAACCTCGCCATCGAAAAATGTAGTACCCACTTTGACCTGTGTGCCTGTATTTCCTACTTCTTGTTTCGTATAACCTGTATTATACACCGCATCATAATAAGGGTCGGAAATATAAACCGCCTTTGCCCAATAGGGCTCGATGGTGATAGATGTTACACCGTATGGCACATCAAAATAGGCTCCTTGCGAGAAGACGCGCTTGCTGACGGTGTAGAGGTCTTTATTGGAACTCTTGCGGTCAGCAAAGTTATAGTTCGGATAATCGAAATAGTTATCAGCAAAAGTCTTGGTATAGTCATAGTTTGCAGAGGTATAGGGATCACCGTTAACAGCGTTGATGGCTGTAATCTTCCATCCCGTCACCACGCGGTTGCCTGTGTAGTTACCGGTGCCCACATCATTGTAATAAGGCAACTGCACCTTGTCATAGTTGTAGTTAAAACGGTCGAAGTCCTTGTCGGTACGCGTCAGGGAAAAGCTACCGGTTGTTATACTTGCACCGGCGGGCCATGTCTGTCCGCCGTCAGTCTTTATGCCGCTGATGGTTACAGACAGTGTCCTACCAAGCTTGCCGCCGTGGTTACGACCAACTGTAGCACTATCCGGAGCATTGTCAAAGTCCGGATTGACAATGGATGGGTAATAACCTTGGGCTTTCAGTATAGGGTAGGGCTTGGGGTCGTCGATGGTGCGGTCGGCAGTCTCAAGTACCCATTTCAGCATTTTGTTGGCATCGGCGGGGGCGCCTGTGACATAGAAGGCCGACAGTTTCTTGTTGCTGTTCAGTAGCAGGCGGTAGAACTCAAAACGGTTCAGGAACTTCTCCTCAACAGCCAGGGCGCAGTTGTACTTGCCTGAAGTGATATGACTGGTAGGCAGTTGCTCATATGCGTAGTAGTTGAAAGTGGTCAGGCCACCGCTATTCAGGTTACTGATGTTTGTGCCGCCATAGACGGGCGATTTGTTGGTGCCACCAGTGATGTCTCCATAAAACATGCAGTTCATCACCATGGTGTTGAAACTTGAAGCGGTAGTAGTGGCATTGTTATTACCTACTATTCCACCTACGGTGGTGCCGCCGGTGATTGTGGCAAAACTGTAACAGTTGATGACGCGGGCTTTATTGCTGATTTGCCCCACCAGTCCGCCAGTATTGCCGGTGCCACCTACAGACCCGCTAAGGATTCCTACATTATATATGCGAGCATTATCTCCACTCGCCTCGCAGGCTATTGCTCCAGTGTTGCCAGTGTTTCCGCTGATATTTACATCCTCCAAAACCAGATTCCTGACCGTACCGGTAAGGGTGGTGAACAATGGCACACCAAGATTCATGATGCGGTAGGGCATGTGAGTTTGAGGATTTATATCAGCTTCAAGTGTGCCTGAGAAGGATGCAATAGTACTAAACCCATTGCTGACATCGATATCATTCTTGATGACGAAAGTATCGCTACTTCCATTGATGCCGGTTAACCCTGTTACGTCAGTGATATCTGCACCCCATGCAAAGGTGCTGATGGTTAGCATCAGGAATAGGAGGGTCAGTCCATTACGGTTGTTACTTCTCATAATCATCATCTTCTTCAACTGGTCAACTCTTCAATTATGTTTTAGGCCAACTTTTTGCACTACTTTGTTACTGCAATCTTGTGTCGGTTCACGATGTAGACACCGCGGCTGTTGACCGGAACGGTTACTTTGGTGCCTGGTTGTATGGTGAACTGCTTCAGTATCTTTCCTGCTACGTTCGTCACTGTTACCGTGGTGGGGTACTCGAGTGAGCTCTCTATGCAGATGTTCAGGTGATCACTGTAAATGGACAGGCCACGGTCAACTGCTGTCTCCTCCATTGAGTCGGAATCGCCGCTGTAAGAGATGAACAGTACATCTCCGCGGGTTTCCTTACGAGACGGAGCCTGGTTGGACTTAACGGGGCCGGTCACATAAGCACGGAACGGAACAGTGGTTGCTGTAGAGTTCCTTACCAACTTGGTGCCGTTGTCTGCCAACAGGAATACATCAGTATGGGCATCACCTATAGTCTGTGTCTGATAGGTGGGCACGAATGAATAACCGGTACTGTTATCGGTCTTGATGGACTGAGCGTATTCAGTATCTGTTACTTCAATGACAGTGGCATCACCGGATACGAATGTTATTACCTGAGGATCGAGACCAGACGGACCAGGAGTAGCCGTGTGGTTTGCACCGAACAGACCGCTCAGGTCAAACTCGTAGTAGGTGTCGCCGGGGAATCCAATCAGATAAGGTACGCCGGCTGAATACAGCGGATAGTCGTTGTATTCGCGTGCCTCATTGTAGTATGTCTGATAGGTATCACCTCGTGCATCCTTCTGGCTGTTCTTACTGTAATAGTAGGTCCAAAGGAATGTATTTCGTACAGTCTTACCTTCACCGTTTGCATCGGCGGCAAGAGAACTGAATTCGGCCTTGTCATCCTGAGTGTCGACAGTGTTGAACTCACGGAGCCAATACTCATGACCTACCTTGCTTCCGGTGTAGAAGTGTGTAATCTCACCCTTTTGCTGAGTGGTTACCAGTTCGGCAGTGAACGGCAGGCTTATTGTCTCCCATCCTCCAACGGAACTATTCACGTAGGTTTGCGGCATACGCTGATACCACATGTGGTAATAGTCACCCTGGGCATATGTGCCGAATGAATAACTGATAGGAGCATTGAAATCATGTCCGTCTACCAGGTAGTGATCTCCGTCGGCCTTATAGCCGTTACCGTCCTTCATTACAAGATGACCCTTAACCTCGTTAACGACAAGATCAACGGTTCTGTTGGTCGCATGTGTCTCGGCATATCCGGGCTCGTTGAAGTAGGCGCGGAGTATATCGGCATCGTCCTCGTCATCGGCATAAACCAGGAGGTTATGAGTCTGGCCTTCGCTGTTGAAAGCTACCAGCTTGGTAGGATCGAGAACCTTCTTGTTGAATACGTCTCCGCTCCATCCGTATGCCCAGATCGGGTTGCCATTGCCGTTGAGGTCAGACTTAGCGGTAAAGTCGATGGCTGTCAGACCCGGATAAATATCGGTCAGGTTATCTTTGGTCTTGGCCGGGATTACGGCATAAGCGTTGTAATGTACCATCTTCGGGTCGCTGTTGCCGAAGTAAGCCGGTGCACGGTAAACCCTGTTGCTGAAGGACTCAAGATCCTCGGGTACCAGCCACTGTGTAGCGTTATGGCTTTCGCCCGAAGCACCGCGGTCAGCCTTGTTGATACGTGCCGGTAACTGCTGATACTCGCGTCCTGACAGATCCACCTGACCGTAAGTCAGCATCTGGCCGAAGAAGATGTAGTCATCGGGCCAAATGGGGAAGAACTGTCCGTTTTCGGGATCGGGGCTTCCGTTAGCCAAAGCGGGTGCTGTGTATCGACGTTCGTTAGCCGATGTGGGAATAGTACCGTTGGCGTAGACGAAGTCACCGTCTATATACCTGGACTCTACATAACCCAGATGCTCTTTTTCCTTGTAACCGTATTGGGCGTCACTTGCTGAGAAGTTGTAATAGCCTACAGTAGGAGTAGCCTTAAGGGTATTGGTAGAGTTGTTGTCAATCTCGTAGTATTTGTACGAATAGGTGTTGGCTCCGTTATTGTCGGCATAACGCTTGGTCAGGTAGAATCCGTTCAGGTTATATGTCACCTCACCATTGTAGAACGATTTGAGAGGCATAGCCTTGGTACCGTTCTTGGTCGCATAGGTCAGGTTGTCGGGATAATAGCAGTTGACGGTTACGCCTCCATTACCTAAGACAGGCTGAGTGCTGTTGGAGACAGAAGAGGTAGTCATAATCCAGCAGTTCTCCGCATAACCGACCTTATTGCCGGAACCGCTATTATCTGCTATACCTGAACCTGTGAATGAACCGGTCACGCCAAGGTTGTAAACACTGTCGCACAGGTTATCGAACAGAGAACTGGTCAATCCGCTGATGGTGTAGCCGTCACCGTGCAGTGTGCCTGCAAATCCGTTGGTTGAATTACCTATAGAAGTCCAGTTGGTATACTTCTTGGGTGCTACGTTACCGCGAAGTATAAACTCCAGGTTAGACAATGCCTTGACGTTCTCATCAAGAGGTACATGACCCTTGAGTTCGCCGTTGGCTATCTTTTCAGGCTGGCCGTTTCCGTCTAACGTAATCGGCAGCAGACTCAGGTCAAACAGATCCTTGAGCAGGTCAAGTTTGCTCTTGAAACGGTCCGATGTACAATCACGTCCGTCAATGTAGATCTTACTGTTACGCTCCACATTCGGGTTGTCAATGTACATATGGTGCAAGGAGTCACGCATTACCATATCCAGGTCGTGGTAGTTGGCTACTCTTACGCGTACAGGGTTACTGTATGTCTTACCCAGATAAGTCTTGGCATAGTATGCTACGTGGTAACCGTTGTTCTGATACCAGTACAGTCTGGTGTTCACGTTGTCGAACTCAATACCGTTGACATGCTTCTCGGCCTGCTCCTTGGTCGGGAACAGTTCCCATCCACCACCGATTACCTCGTAGGCACCCGGCTTGACGATAGGAGTGGTAAGACCTATTGATGATCCCGGAAGAACAATTGAAGGCTCTCCAAGTTGTCCGATGGTAGGTGTTCCACTCTTGAACTGGATGTGGATGTTTATGATATGACGCTCGGTGATAGGCTCGATATTGTTACCGGTCTCATCACTCTCCTCATAGTTGTACTGATAGATCACAGTCATTACCTTACCCTTGGAGAGATCCTGAATGTTGGACTGTCCGGATACATAGAAGGTACTGGTTACGACAGGAGTCTTACCGTAGATGTTGAAATTGGTCTGCAGGTTGATCAGGTTAAGATACTGATGCTCACTGATGATGAATCCTGTATTAACCAATCCTCCAGGGTAGACAGTGGTTCCTGCTGATATGGAGCCATTGGCAAGGGCCGAAGTTACTTGAGTTCCTCTTCCCTGTATATTATCAATAGTATAACTCTGACGGCAGTAGTAATATTTCTCATCAGGTCCTGTTATCTGGTCAATCTTAAGTTGCAGCTCTTGGCCAAGGTTGTCGTATACCTCTTTAGTGATCTTGTTGCCGACCGAGTAGGGGACATCACCTCTTATGAACGACTCTTTAACAATATAGACTGTTTCGCCATTCTTTATTTCAAACGGAGCATAGTGGTAACGCTCGTTCGGGATTTCCTCATACTGTGCGCGTGATATAGTTGTACTCGGTTCAACTATCATGTCTGCTCCAGTCTTTGATTTGTACACCAAAGGCAAAGATCCTTTATACATGGCATTGTAGTCAAGAGGCTTTTCTGCGGAGTAAAGCTGTGTTGCGGGATTACCGTTGGCGTCATCATAGAATCTGGTGTCACCGGAGTACTTGGGATCAATGAGCAGATCGAGAGCATCGTAATTGAATGAGAAGTTCTCGCGGTCCGCGCTGGTGAGTGCTGACCATGCCTTAAGGCCGGAGTAGTTGTTGTCAGTGGAATAATAACCACCTCCATACATACCTTCATGAGTGCAGACATATGCATTTGTGAAGCTCTCGGTAATCAGCTGTGCTGTCCTGGTCTGAATCTGCTGCGGGGTGGCATTTTCATCGCAGATGTAATCCCTAACAAGATCCTCAATCTGGGCTTGGGTCAGACACATTCCCTGATAGATGAGCTTGTCCTCATAACCCTCCTTCTTGAGTTCGAAGGTGTTGGTGCAGTAATTGGCTACATCGCCCTCATCAAGCGATATAGTGTGCTGCTGATACTCACTGAGCGGAAGGATATATCCGGCATTCAGATAAGTCTCTGTTCCGTCATTGTTCTGGAGTGTAACCTTCTTACTGAGTACATATGCCTGTTCGAATGTAGCTGCATCATTTTGCTCTTGCTGGGTCAGAGGATGTGCAGATACTGTCTCGTCATAGGTATTCTTGACAGACTCGGTAATCAATTCACCCTCGTTGTAACGGCGCTGGCCATATATCTTTGATGTGCTGGGAGTATATGTGGGAGCCATCATGTAGTGGCCCTTGTCCTGGTCGGACAGTGCTTTATAGGCAGCAGTGCTCTTCTTGTCTCCGGTTGCTCTCAGGTTGGGAGAGTAGTAGGTATCCCAATCCTCCGGGTTAGTCAGGTCAAACGTCAGGATATAACCGTTGTCATGACTGATGTTGTTGGATGAACGGAATACGTCGGTGAACGGTACGAAGTCCTCTCTGTCCATATGATATACAGCCTTGACCGATTCACCTTCAATTGTCTTTTGCGGAGCCGAAGACATCAGTGTCCTGAATTCTGAGGGCAACAGAACCATACCCTTGGAATAAGTGGTCTCGCCAATCTTACAGTCCGCAATCGTGACATAAGTCGTATCAACGAACTTCTTCTGGTCTGACTCACTGAGCATGCTCCATTCCCAATAGGTTATGGTGTCATTCAGATGATATGTCAGATTATTGATAACCATGTGGTTATCGGCTGTCAGTTTGGTCTTGTTGTTTTCATCAATATATGCCGAATAGTATGCATATTTGTTGGGATGGACATTCTGAAGTTTCAGTGTACCATGTGAACCGGCTGTTACGGTAAGCGGAATGTTGATGGTCTTGCTGTAAGCGTCGGCTGCTCCGGTATATGCTGATATATACTGGTTATAGAGATATATCTGACCCTTTATGAACCAGTAGTGGGCAGGTGCCTTGTCATTTCCGGTGTATGCGTTGCTCTGCGGATAGCAGTCATCAAAGATCTGCTTCTGGGAGTGAATGAAGTTACCGGAAGTCTGAATAGGTCGTGCACTGGCATCATCGGTGGTATATTGGTATTTCTTCATGGAGTTGGCTCCCTCGTTGTATTTGGAAAGTGTAACCTGCACAGCATTGGTGTTGCTGCGTACGCCATGCACGTTCTTGGCATAAACGAAACCGCCGCCCAAACCAGGCATTACATTAATGAGGTCAAGCTCCATAACGCCGGTTGCTATACCCCAGTCCTTATTCTCGGGAGTACTGTTCTCAGTGGTTAACTCCAGATATACACCGGCAGCAAGAGCAACCTTGTTAACGCTTGAACCGTTGTTTCGTTTACGGTCATCGACGTGCCTTATCTTCCAATCCTCATAGGTCTGATTAGGTACGCCTGAGTCAGGTGCATAAGTACCGTCGATGTTCTTGGTGAAACGGACATCGTTATAGAAGTCAACATCACTGGTAAGAGCACCCAGGTGGTTTACAATATTGTAGATACCGAAATAGTTACCGAATGAAGCCTGATCACCTACGTCACCGGCTCTTGAATGGTTCTGGTTAAGTGAAACCTCACCTACACGGTTGATGGTGTATTCAGTATAGTCAACTACTGAGGGCACACGGTCCTGCGCTCCCTGCATAACCATACGGCTACCGAATACGCCTACAAAGTCGGCTCTCTGGATGGTGTTAAGCAGACGTCCTGCATAGATGCTGCAGAAACCGGATTCAACCCAGTATGCGGAATTGATTGTGCCGTGTTCGTCAATGATAGTTGGCTGACCGGCAAATTTCTTCCTTAAGTCATCTTCGGGAAGTGATGAACCCTCGGAGTAGTTGTTTCCTTCGTCATCCTTGCAAGACTGTAAGCATTTATACTTCAGTTCAAAGTATGCACGCTCACGGTCATTCATCTCATTGTATTCAGCAAGGGTGATGACATCGGACTGGCCGTAGTAGTCAGTACCGTAGTTGGTGATGTTCAACTCCCTGTAACCGTCCACGAATGTCAGGTTACCGTCACCGTACAATCCACCTATATGCTCGGTTCCCACGGTGATAAGGTCACAGTGGTATACATCATTAAGGGTCGCAGTGGCATTACCGAATACGGTCTTGGTGTTTGCGTAAAGCACGTTACTACCTGATGAAACGTTACCTCCGGCAAATACGGCATTGTAAATGTTTACGCCCGATACCCAGTCCAGTTTCTTGTTCTGGGCATGCTTATCAGTATCAATCCAGCTTTTCTGCAGACTGTTAAGGTACTCGGTGGGAACATAATCGTTCTTGTGGAATGTACTGTCTTTAACAAAAACTCCGCTTGTGTCTAAGATACTCAGAGTCAAAGCTTCGTCGCAAAGAACCTTGGCGTAAGGTGACACGATAACGCGGCAATCCTCGGTAAGTCTGTCCTGGTCGTTATAATAGTAACCGTCAGTGTTGCTCTTTTTTCCTGTTACGCTGTATACGTAACCTACGTTACCGCCGCCGAATACGTTTCCGTATCCTTCGCTCACACCCTCAGGACTACCAACCTTACCTCCGTAAATGAATACCTCGGTAGCACCGAATACATATCCGTCGGTGTGAAGGTTCTCACCTACGCGTCCCAGGTTATCATAACCCTTACCGCCTCCGAATACATCATGCAGAACCTGGCCGCTGTACATCTCGACGTGAGTCTTACCGGCCTTCTGGAAGGTGACTGTCGTGTTATTTTTGGTTCCGTGACCTACGGTTGCAATCTCACCGCCGCCATACAGGCTGTTGCGGACAATACCTCCCAGCATAAGTATGTTGGTGCTGTCCACATCACTGGCCTCCTTGTAACCGCCGCCGAATATGTTACCACTATCCATAAGGTTGGTGTTGGGAATAAGGTTACCCTCATCATCCTTGTGGGTGTCATCCTCAATCTTGGCAACATAATCGCCGTTGGTATACTCATAACCGATGCGGCCGTTGTTCATAGTCAGGTTGGCCATACCGTAAACGGCACCGCCCTCACCGCCTGCATAAGCGTTACGCTGTACAGTGGGCATACCCTTGTAGAAACCTAACGGCTCGTTGTAACCGGGTTCATTGGCTACGTATTTCTCAGGAAGGGTTCCGATTATAACATGCGAGTTACCCTGTATGGTATCGATTGTAGATCCGACATCGCCTTTCCAGCCGCCACCGTACAGGTTACGTACTGAACCTCCCTCCAGATAAACGTTTGTCTCGGGAGTGAATGTCAATCCCTTATACAATCTGTTGACAGCACCACTGGTTCCGGCTGCATACAGGTCCTTCCAAACTATACCTCCGTGAA
Organism: Bacteroidaceae bacterium; assembly: GCA_017530735.1. Taxonomy (GTDB): domain Bacteria; phylum Bacteroidota; class Bacteroidia; order Bacteroidales; family Bacteroidaceae; genus Colenecus. The sequence goes on from JAFXMB010000079.1 coordinate 19,962, forward strand.
CGCCGACGTAGGTGGTGCCGCTTACCAATGCTGTTTCACCCAATCCTGCACCATAGCAGTAACCGCCTATCTGTGCGCCTTTCCAGATGTTGACATTGGTGTTGGTCTTGATACCAAGTCGGTTAGTGTGTGCGAGAGCATTGTCCAGACCGCCATGGTCATAAGTTGCATCGGATTCATCATATCCTGAACCAATTGTGTGGGCAACTGATCCTCTTCCTATAAGGGAGTCCACTGATTCCTTGTTAAGAACCATACCGCCTTCACCGCCACCATAAGCCTCGTATACGTTGGCACCGTTCTTAAGGTTGATCTCGGTATACTGAGTCCAGGTGTTTTCTCCATATCCTGCACCGTAAACAGGAGCGGTATAACCGCTTGTGTTACCGTAGACAGGTGATTCAATGTTGATGAAACTGTATAATGTGCGGCGGCTGTTGTTATTACCTCCGTAGATTGCACCTATGGAGTCTACATCAACGCCGTCAATCTTTACTGTGAAACGTCTTACCAGAGCCTGGGCACTGCTGTAGTTGACAGTTGCCTCATAGGTGTCGCAGACAGTATTCAGAGATACTCCGTAACCGCCACCGAAGATGTTGTATACATTGATGGTCGATCCGTTGGGAACATTGACCTCGGTACGTCTTGTGAATCCGCTCTTGAAACTTGCTCCATAGACATCATGGACCTTACCGCTAACCAGATCGACGCGTGCTGTCACCTGAGAGGGGGATGCTGCTGCGTCAGCGGGTGCAAGGTTCATGCCCAGTCCGCTGTATGCTCCGGCACCGAATATATCGGTTTTTGTGAAAGCCTCGGTTCCGCTGGGTGCATTGACAAGCACATAACTGCGCTGCTGCATCTCGTTGTTCTTTTCAATATCGGGATCACCCCAGCCGCCACCGAATACGTAAGTTACCTTGTTGCCGTTCTTGATGACGGGCTTGAAGTTTACGAATGAACTTTCTATGAAGGGAGGTACCTCATTTACAGCGTAATCATAACTACCGTATGAGCCGCCGAACAGGCTGTCAACTCTTCCCTGAAGGTACTCGACGTATGTATTTGTCTGAATTGTCTCATTGTTGTAACCGGTCTTGCTTGTCAAGCCTGATAAAGTACCGATGATGCCGCTGTAGTCGTTACCTCCGAATACGTTCTGTACTGTCGGAATATTCTGGTTTGAGGCGCCGCTGGCATCACCGCCGACATAAACCGATGCATATCCGCCTACATTGGCATTACATGAACCGCCGAATACATCGACTGCATTTCCGGAGTAGACGTTGACGGTGGTGTTACCGGTAACCAAGCCTTGGAATCCGCCGCCGTAAATCTCATCGGCAGATCCGCCTCTCAGGTTTACGGTCGCATTATACGGAGTGTAATTGCCGTTGCCCAGGTCTTTACCTACTATACCTCTTTCACCGCCACCGAAAGCCTGAAGTATATAACCGTTCTGTGCGATATTGACGGTGGTGTTACCCCAAACCTCGGATTTCTCACCCATACCGGCGCCGAACACGCTCATGGAGCGGCCCAACACATCCTGCTGCTGAACCTCCTTGATAATACCTGAATTCTCTACAGCGACAGTCGTGGGATCATCAAAAATAATTTCGTCGGTCATGGCGGGACCGTTGATGTTGATCTCAACACCTCCGTTAATGTAACCGCTGGTGTAGCAACCTCCGTAAATGTTGGCACCCATCAGTCTTGTGGCGCCGTTCTGTTCATCTGTTATCTTGTTCCAGGTCAACTGCGGTACACCTTGATCAAATACTGGATCTCCGTTACCGTCACGTACAATCTTCTTGGGTATCAGAGTAACTCGGCTGATATTCAGCTTCATCTTTAATCCGTCGGCCTCCAGATCGGCATTATTGGTAATACCTCCCTTGTACTCAATACCGTAGTTGTTCCGGTGTTCGGAACTGCTGTAGTTGGCATCATTACAACCGGCAACCAGTTTGTCATATATGATGATAGGTCTGTCAAAATTAACCTCAATCTTACCGCTGGCAGTTATGCTACCCAGGTTACCGCCAAGGAAGAATGAACCTATCTGGGTTGAATTGGCTACATAATTTCCATTGAATGACACCTCAGGTTTGATACCCAATGATACGCCCTTAATGTATTCAGGGAAATCAGTGGTCATATCCATGGAGTTGAACAACTTGCCGTCAACCATTCCTTCATGATAAAACTCAATCATGTCATCGTCAATCATGTTGGCACCGTTACTGCCCAGGAAAACGTTGTCGACGATTACATATGAACCGATGTTGAGTTCGGCTGTCTTGGTAGTGTCGCCTTGAGTGATGTTCAGAGTGGCGCTGTTACCGCCGCAGTACAATGATCCGCCTATAAGCGTGGGCTTGTTCTGGGTTCCTTCAACGTGAATCCAGGCCTGCTGAGCGTTGGGACGGAAGGCGTTCAGAGCCTCGGCCGATGAACTGAAACCTGTTTTGTCGTAATAGAAGTCGCGGTAGTAGTCGTGCCCGGCCAGATTAGGATTATCGGTATAGGCATATGAACCGTTACCTCCGCCATATACGTCACCAATTATGCTGCTGCGTATATCCAGGGCATTTCCGCCTACCACGTTACCGGAAATATCGTTACCTCCGTAAACGTTGTTGATTTTTCCGGCCGTAATATATACGCGAGCCGAGAAACCTTCAGGGAATAAGTAACCGGGAAGTTCGTGAGTTGTAACCGCCTGTCCGCCTCTCTTGGGCTCCACATTTGCGCGACGGCAGCCTCCATAGACCGTATTGACCTCAATATTGGGCTGATCCAGTACCAGAAGCAAACCCTCCTCATAGGTCATATCGCCCTCGTTACCACCGGAGTAAAGGTTGTTGATGGTAGCGTTCAAAAGGTGCCATTTGGGCTGGATTTTCATTTCAGCCTTGTTGTTGCCACCGAATACGCGGTCAAACTGGTAGATGGGCTTGACTGTGCTCTGTGTGGGTTTAGTGAAAGTCTTGTCAGTACTTACACCCATTGCTTCAAGCGCATCGGCATCAATCTCGTAGAGATTTGCTGCGGTGGTAGCATTGTCCAGACAGATATCCACGCTTGTCGTTACAGTGGCGTTGTTTCCGCCGCCGTATACATAACCGTATGTTCCGCCTCTAAGTTCAATGTAAGATTTTTCCACCTCGGGCTTGGAAACTACTGTAAAGGTGGTACCCAATGCACTCACTGTAAGGCTGTCGGTGCCGGGTTTGGGCGGATAAATACCGTAGTCTCCGTTGCCGCCTCCGAATACCTGACCTACAAAAATGTTATTGCCGTTGGCTTCAGGACTGGCGTGAACCAGAGAGTTGTATTGAGTGACGGGAACACCGCCTTCAATTGTCGTAATTCCGTAGGAGCCGGTATGGGCGAATATACCTGAAGGTATCTGCATCTTTGTCCACAGGGTCCAATCCCATGTGTTGCTGGCTTCAATGTGGCCGGCGATATCGTTACCTCCGTATACTGCTTTGATCACAAGGTCCTGGGTGGCATGTGCACCGTCAATATCCACCAGACTGTAGCCGAAGATATTTGCCAGGCGGGATCCGCCGTAAACGGCTTGGTTCAGAGTACCTCCCTGCAGTGTGACGTGGGTGGCACCCATAAGGTCTGCCTTGTTACCTCCGCCATATACATTCTGGTTAATGGTGCCGCCTTTTATGAGTACGTTTGAATGACCGAATACATATGCGCTGTCACCGTCACCTGCTCCAAAGAGTCCGCCGTTAACGGTTCCGATCAAAGCCGTTCTTCCGATAACAGTGTTTGCGCCCTCGACGGTAACAGATGTGCTTCCGTAAGTTCGTCCGTTCTCACCTCCGCCGAATATACTTCTGATGGTGCCGTCGTAAACAGTGACTGATGCTGCAATTGTGGCTACGGAGTCAGCTTTCATCTTGACTTTGTTCTTGGCGGGAGCGGGGGTAGAGGCATTGTCAGTGCCTACGGCTCCGTTGTGTCCTCCTCCATAGACATCGCCGCCTATAACAATGCCACCATTTGACTGGGCTCCGACGTTAATGCATAAAAACAGCATCAGGCAGAGCAGAATTGCCCGGCCGTGACCTTGAATTTGTATATGGCGTATTTTATTCATCTCAGATAGTCCTTTTATGAGTCCTCTACACTCAGTTCAACTTTGACATCGTCATCACTCAACTGGTAAAGATAGGATGGGATGACGTTGACTGTTATCTTGTAGTTATTGCCTTTCTCGGGATTGGTTACCTTCTTCAGGATGTTCGCGTTAGTTGCAGTCGCATTCTCACGTACCAGGCGGCCGCTCTTGTCATATACATTGTATTTGACGGTCAGGGTAAGTGCGGGGAAGTATTTGTCGGGAAGGAAACAGAACCAACCCAATTCCGTAGTGTCTTTGCCCAGTACCACCATGCCGTTCTCGTCAACCTTTGCGGGATCCACGGTAATGGAAGGTCCGTCGCCTACCAGATCTATTCTAAGATTTCTGGAAGTGTAACCACCATTATCGTCAAGTTTGAACTTTCGGTCAGCAAATGAGTATGTGTGTGTGCCGGTGAACAGTCCCTGGTTAGTGGTGATGGCAGCTTCAATTAACTTGATGGTTCTTATGGTGTCGTAATCATTGTCAACCTTGAATGCGAAAGTGGCTTTGGCAAACAGATGGTCAAGAGCCAGAAAGACCTTGGTTGATGCAGGATGATCCTGATAGGTGCCGGATTGAACAGTTCCTATATCAAATTTACCAAAAGTAAACGGATCGTTGGCGTTGTCCGAGAGATGAGGATAGTGCGCGGCGGAATCCGGTCTCAGATACTCGTTGCTGCAAAGGAGCTTTCCTGTTGAGGCGGTACTTACCAAAGGATCGATGGTGGTGATGATGTCAAAACCGGAGAACGTCAGAGTGACGTTACTGCTACTGGTATAGGTGAATCTGGGCAGACTTCCCTCATCAACCGGCATGGAAGTGTAGCAGTACAGGTAATAATTGTGGCCTGAATGAACGTTTACTCTTGAGAACCAGCGTCCCGGGTTGTCTTCATCGGGTAGGAACCATCCGGATGCGTCATACTGGCTGTCGTGCTGGTCTCCATCATGGCAAACGGCCTCGGCGTATATGTTCTGACGGTGTCCGGTGTAGGCGGTGTATTCATTGGCGGCGGCACGGGTGGTGACTGTGGTCTCAATCTCGTTGTTGAAAACGGGATACAGCGTAATAACATCACCCTCTATGATCTCCTCATGAGAGCATGAAGCCAGAATGACTGCTGCAAGTATAACAGATACAGTCAGTTGTACAAGATGTCCTTTTTGTCTGCCACTCTGATTCATCGCCATAACACACAAAGATAATAAAATTTATTTTATTATGCAAAAAAATTACCAGTTATAAAGTTCCTCACTCTGGTCTACGTCCACCCACTGGTTTATGTACATGGCCTCCAGTTCGATACCGCCCTTGGTGTTGAACTTGAGATTCAGTACATATGACTTACCGGACTCCATCAGATGCGTGTTTCCGGTACCTATGGATGCGATTGCTACTTCCGATGTCTGCTGTGCGGCCGATCCGATGGCGTATGTTACGCTCAACGTCAGGTTTGACCAACCGTCGGTGGGAACCAGCAGCCATTCGCATAAAGGTGTAGGAGTGTACTGGGCCTGATCATTGAGTTTGAATGCGGTCTCAAGTACCTGAACTCCGGTTGCGTTGTTCAGAAGAGTCTGATTGACAGTCTGCTGCGCCGAAGCCTTGTCTACCTGAGTGAATGCTGAGGTAGATATTGTGGTCTGATGATCGGATGATCCGCCTGCAAGCAATATACCGTCACCTTTAAGAGTGATGTTGTGAACCTTTACGTGGTTGTTAACTTCGCCCTCATAATAGCCCTGAATTATCAGTTTGGAAAGAATGTGGCTGAAATTAAATATGACGGTTCCGCTCTGGAACAGGGGATCGGGATCATTTGATCTGTACTTGCCTACTTCCAACGAAGTCAGGAAGTCGATGGTGTTTGCATCGGCTGCATCCTGCCAGTTGGGGATGTTGTTGAGCGTAAAGCTCATGTCAGCCGTATTGTTCAGACTGTTGACATCTGTGGCCGATACCCATGCGGAGCCATTCTGCGGGGCACTGCTTCCCAAATGCGGCCAGTAGGCGAAGAACTGATATGAAACAGTGGGGTTGCTGTCCCAATAGCGGGTAGGAGTATAGGTCCAGATGGTGTTCTGGTCATCATAGGTGACAGGAGTGTTGTTGAAGAGGCGAAATATTTCGAACGACTGGTCAACTTGCCTTGTCTTGTATCCGAATACGCCAAAGTCCAGACCGCTTTCCTGTAGGGCCGTAAGGCTGTTTATGGCCGCTTTTGTCGCGTTAGAGACTGAAGGCTGGCCCATGACAATCCTGGTCTTTTCCTCCTCAACCGGCTTGTTATGCTTACAGCATGAGTGCAGCAGCAACGCTGCCAACACTGCCGGCACAATCAACTTTACTGTATGGACTCTATTTCGCATTACTGGTTATTTCAGGTTAGTGTAAGGATAATTTCTTATATCTGTGCGTTGTAGTTAAGCGAGTACAACTCTTCCCATTCCTGAACCGTGGCGGTGAATTCTATTGAGGCATCCTCGACTTCACGTGCCGGTGTTATTATTCCGGTATCGGGATCCTTCTGAATCTGTATCCACTCGTCATCATCGTCTACATCGCCGTCACCGTCGCTGTCATAATGAATCAGTATCACATCCTTGCCACCGGGGTTGTTGGGATTTCCGTCAGACGGATCCTTGTCGTTATCTCCGGGCTGCTGTGTATCGTCGTCGCCGTCGATGTCGTCAATATGGCCGTCTCCGTCACGGTCCAGACCTGCTTCAAGTTTATCGTCGCCGTCAACATCCTCCCATACGATAGGATAGGGAACCCATGTGTCGGGAACGCCGTCGTCGTCAGTATCCTCAAAGATGTTTATGATGTCCGGCTCGTCGGGATTGTACTTCATGATGCCGGGGAGCGGTGTATCATCGGTCTTGGTAATGGTATCGCCGGTTACGGGATCTATCTGTATGCTGCCGTCACCGTCGGCGTCCCAGATTCTGGTTGCAACCTGCGGGTTGAAAGCCAGGGTGTAGTTATAGCGGTAGTTGGGCTGCCAAGCGGTTATAGGCTTGGAGTTGGTGCTGCTTACGCCTGTTATTCCAGCCAGTCTTATGCCGTTCTTGGTATATGTTGACGAAGTTCCGTCTTTGTAAACAATTCGGAATTTTGCGTCAATGCATACGTCTCTGGGCTGAGATGCTGTGCTGAACAGAGTCTGGGGCATCATCAGATAGTCCTTGTATACAGCCTTTGTGGTCTTGTGAATCACGATATCTGTCTTTGCAGGTATCTGCATGTAGTTGCTGATATTGCTCCAGTTGCCCACTGCACGGTTCTGCTCCCAACCTGTCTGCTCGTAATGTCCTGTCGAGAAGATGTTGTAGAATCTTATGTTCTTGATGGTTATGCTTTCAATTCCTGTGGTGTCAACGGCATCGCTAATCTTGGCGAATACATTTACGTTGCTCAGGATATGATGGAAGAACATATCTACCGTATTGAACGGTGATACGTCACGTCTTTCGGATATCATCAGGTCTGTCTGGTCCTGAGGATCGTCCGGAACAGTGTATGTGCCGATGGTAATGAATCGGTTGTTATCATTACTCATGGTGTACAGCGTCTTGGAGTAGGGGAATACTCCGTAGAACATATAGGTTGAACCTACGTTCCACAACTTCTTGTTGTCATAAGTCCATGTACTGTCGGCCAGGTAACGTACATCCTGGTTGTTGAATATAACATCAACTTCGCCGTCGGTGGTCTGAGTGCCCCATACGGCCATAGTGTCACCAACTACAAATCCACCGTTGCCGGCAGTCTTTGAGGCGCGTGTCATCTTGTTTACATAGTTTCCGAACTCAATGTAGGCATTGGATTTGTAAGCATCCTTGTTTATCTCATGAAGGATACCGTTCTGTTGGCATGATACAATGAGCATCATGCATGCCAAAAGGCTTGTTTTGAGGATCACTCTTAAGCTTTTCATCTTTTTCATCTTCTTTGGACTACTTATTTATATTATTATTACTTTATTACTTATTGGTTGTCCCATTCAACAACACCGGCATCAAACCTGATAGGTTCGGGTCCGATGATAACGGTAATCACGTAACTCTTTCCGGGTTCAAAACGCCCGAACAGGCCACTAAGACTGAATACATTATCCACGTGGTTCATGAAACCGCCTTTGCTGCCTATGTTATACCACACGCGGATATATTGATCAGTACCTACCGGTTGCGGAATGAGCAATGACTCGAGTGTATAAACAGCCGAGTCGGGGACACTAACATACTTGGCACTTGTTACCGTATAGCGCGGCAGAGTATCAACAGGTGTCCATTCAGTTACCATTGCCGGGTTGGAATAGTCAATAGCCTGGACATAATCGCCCTGGCTAATGAAATTGCCTATTTCCAGACTGTCTATGGAAATTGTCAAAAGGGAATCGGGAAGTGCTGTATCGCTGCGGCGTACTCTGACGCATATCTTGGACAGAATGTGCTGCATGTTGAACATTACTTCATTGCGGTAAATGCCTGCCATACTCTGGCCTGAGCGGTCCAGCATCCAGTCTATATCGGTCACATGACCGAAATTGGCGGGAGGATAAGGCACTCCGCTGTCAATTGTGTTGCATCCTGTCAACGTCACACCCGATATGCTGACGGCGTGGGTTGCCGGATCGATAGCAGCCGTCACTCCGGGAACCGATCCCGAATGCGGTGCATAAGCGTAGAATTTGTAATTACTCCTGGTGTCCCAGTACTTGAGCGGAGAATAGGTCCACTTGGCCAGGGAAGTACTGAACGCAACCTCCTGATTCAGGAACAGACATTCAGTAACTCCCTCGGATGTGGTTTGCCACCCCCAGACGCCCATAGTCTCCATATGGTCGCTGAGCATTGTCACTGCGCGGGTGAGCATAGGTAAAGGATTGTCAATGATACCATTGCTGAAAGATATTACCAGACTTTCGCTGTCCGCCTTCTGCTCACGCAGATCACGGACAGTGTCATCATATGCGCAGCCTCCTACCGTCAGGATCATTCCTGCCAGTATCAACTTTGCAATATGACGGGATAGTCTGTTCATCTTTTCCTTTTAATACTGTCTTAATCCTATACCTTTTCCTTCTATAAATATCATTGGTCACCTAAGCGCTCCACGCTCTCTTAGTGACCGGTAGGGGTTTCACCCCCTGCCGGCCTATTTAAAGAAAAGAGTTAGCTGATGATCAGTTATTCAATTGTTTTCTCAACTCCAGCAGGATCGTTTTGTCCAGCGCGATCTCTGTCTGCCCATGCGGCAACTTCTGCACAGAATTCGATTTGATTAGGCTGTAATGTGATATTCAATGTATTCTGCCAACCTTCATTGAATTTCAGTGTTGTGGGCGCTGCTGCTGTAAATACAGTTGCCAGGTTGTAATATGCGGTAAATTCTTCTGCGTCATGTCCTTTTGTGCCATCCCAAATTACGTATGTGATAACAAAGTAGGGCTCTTCTGCGCTTTCAATCGCTACATAATTAACGGATTCAACGTTTTTTGCCTTGCCGTCAAGAGCAATATTCTCAATAGCTGCATCTTGAGGGATGACAAGAGACTCAATGATGTAATAAGGTGTTTGCTGAATCTTAAAGAGAGCGGCAGTATCACTAGAAGTTGTTGCAGAATAGGTAATAGGGGTGCCCTGTCCTGACCATCTGTTGTTGTTGCCAGACTGTGTAGCTGCTGTTGACTCGGAGAAATTACCAGAACCATTCAAGTTCTTTACTTCAAATTTCTTCAATTTTACTATCTGAGTGGCAAGGTTGTCAGCTTTCTTAATGGTGACATTCAAACGGCTTAAGATGTGTATGAAGTTAAGTTGAACTGGGCGGTTGAATGATGCATAAGCAACAGAGGCTGGCTCTGCAATCATCTTGTCGACATCGGTTACGCCCTTAAATGATTCTGCGTAACTGTCTGCAGGGGTTGCTGCAAGGTTTGACGGGGTAAGGGTAGATGATGTTTCAAAATAACCATTTTTTTGATTTTCATTTGTCGGTTCTACGAAAGTCCAACCTGCATTGTCTTTAGGTGCAGCAGCGTAGAACTCATATTTTGTGGCAGCCTTGTCCCAGAAGCGAAGAGGACTATAGGTGTAGTCATACTTCGAGGCGTCACTTGGATTGACAGTTACGGATACACTATCTGCGTCAAATACGGCGTTTGATGAAGTGTTCTTATATCCCCAAACCTGAAAATCATCGTGGTGTGTAAAGAAGACCCATTTGTATGTGGTGTCTGAATTTTCTACGTTACCACGTGTCAGATTCTCTGTGAAAGTGGTGAAAGAGATGGCCATGCCATTGTCATTCTGAAGATCCTTTTTTAAGGTGTCTTGATCAGAGCAACTTGCAACTATCGCTACGGCTGCTAAAATGAATATTGACTTTTTCATAATTCGTATTTCTTAGTTTGTTTATTAATGGTTGGTAATGTTGTGTTTGGATTATTCTACGTCAACCTCTTCGAGATCCTGTCCGTTGGGATCCCATGCGCTAACATTCTCAACACAGAACTCGATCTGCTTAGGAGCGATGTTGATTACAGCTACATAGTACTCGTTCTGTCCAGGAGCATATATGTTGGGGTCATAGCCCTGGTCGCCGGAACTAAGTGAAGGATCTCCAGTTCCAATAGTTCCTGTTGAGATGGCACCGTCCTCAGTTGTTCCATCTGCGTATTTGACATTGTATGTAACCTTGACATCAAATGTATGCTTTGTTACAGTGCTATTGACAGGTGTGACGATGTATGTTTTACCGATTGCTGCTGCAGTATTGGTAACAAGCTGGCTGCCGGTGAAAACGGAGGTTTCATATGTTCCGTCTTTGGGGGCATAGGTTGTATAAGAGGTGGTTCCTGCGGGGTCACTGCTTGCAGTTTCTGCCCATTGTACAGCGCTTGCTGATGGGAAGTCGATATCAATAGCTGTAACAGTGAATGAAGCAACAGGATTTGATGCTGCATCCCAAGCTGCAATATCTGTTTTAATCTTAAAAGAAAGTTTTGACAGAATGTGGTTGAAAACAAACTGTACGGTAGGAGAATTGGAATGTGCGTCATGCAGTCTTGAATCACTATAGCCGATGTTCTCAACAGCTGTTGCGACAGCTTTGTCTGCACCATCAGTTGTAATGTCAACTATTGTAGGTATTCCAGTAAAGGTGAAACCTGATGATTTGTTGAATGCCGGGTTTGATCCCGCTGAGTTGTTTGTGCCGGTAAAAGGTGCATATGCATAGAAATCATATGCTTGTGTTGCGGCCTTGTCCCAGAAACGTACCGTTGTGTGAGACCACGCATACGGAGAAGTTTCATTGGAACAAACTACATTTTCATTTGTGAAGATAGCGGCATCGTTTTTATAACCATAAACGCCAAATCCAACATTGTCGGATTCACGGAACCAAGCCATATCCAGTTCTGCACGAGTGGTCTTTTCAGTAGCACTGTGTCCAAAACCAATGACGGCATCCTGAGTGTTAATATCCCTGAATGTGTCGTTGCTTGAGCAGGCTGCGAACAATGCGGCAGCGGCTGCGATCATCAAATAACTCTTTTTCATAATTCTCTTCTCTTTAAATTGTTAGTTATTAATTGTTTTTGTTTTTATGCGGATTGATGCATTTTACTTTACGATAAGCGCTGTGTCGATTTGATCGGCCCATTCTGCGGCGCGGGCATCAAATATGATAGCCTCGGGATCGATGGTGAGCTTGAGGATATACTTGTTGCGATCCATGAATTCCGGGAATACAGCTCTCAGAACTACAGAATCCTGTTGGCTCATATCCTTCAAAGTGTCATTGTACTTGAACTTGAGCTGATACTTGTAATCCTGGTCGTTGATGGCGTATTCCAAGCGGAGGGCTTCAACGTCACGCTCAATGGACTGAGGCATTACCAATGACTCGATGAAGTACTTGGGCGCGCCCGGGGTGTAAGTCAAACCATCGGTTGTGCCTGAATTAAGAAGTACACCGTCGGTGTTCTCAGCCTCCCAGCTGAGTTTGTAGCTGCCGTCTTCTTTTGATGAATGCCAGCCGCTATTTGTAACGTTGTAATTCTTTTGAGCGTATGTTCCGTGGTTGTCAAGTCCGAGAACCTCAACCTTCTTTATATATACGTTCATTGTATCCAGTATTCTGGCCTTGCCGATAGTTATGTTGAGCTTAGCCAGGATGTGGCTGAACAGCATATCGACTGTGGCGTCATGAGTAGCACCTTTCTGATTGTTCTTCTGGGCGGTCATGAGGTCTGCATCCTTGCCGTTCTCGCCGGTGAATCCCTTGTTGACCTCAGTGGTACGTGTTCCGTCCTGAAGGTTTGTTCCAACCAGAGTATAGCCGCCTGCAACTGTTACGTAATCGCCGGAAGCGTCAGCTACGTTATCTGTCTTGTTGTAGATGATGTATTTTGCACTGGGTGAAATGGCTACGAAACTGAAATTAGCCTGCTTGTCCCAATAACGGAGGTCTTTATATTCCCATGCGCCGGCTTTAGAATAAACTGTATCGCCGTTGAAGACTGATAATACAGTGCCGTCAATGGTTGAAGTCTTGGTGCTGAATACAACGAACTGGTCGTGATAGCTTGTAAGGCTTTCAGCGTTGGCAGGAAAGGCTTTTGTGGCCATGTCAGTGTAAATACTGAAGTTGATGGGCTGCTCGGGCTCATTAACTTTCTCTCTTACGCTGAGGATTCCGTCCTGAGCGCATGATGTCAGCAATACTGCTGCAACTGCGATTATTAGGTTTTGAATTCTCATAGCTGTTTGGTCTTTGTCTTTCTGTTTAATATTTAATTAATGAAACGTATTGATGCGCCATTATAGTTAGTGTAGCTTCCGTAAGTGGGTTGCCCGTTTTCATGAGCTGCATTGCTCTGGGATTCACTTGCAGTGCGTGTGTTTGCGAGAGTAGCTAAAGCTGCTACTGCCAGCGTTGCCACGGCTGCCAGAAACATGTAGCTCCATTTACCTTTTCTGATTAACTCTGTAAACATACTTCTTTATATTTTAATACTTGTTAATTTTTATACATATTTTGTTGTGAAATCATCGTTTCTTCATCAAATTGTGACCTCAGCGTTGATTTCGTTATCCCAATCCTCAACACTTGCATTGAAACCGCCACCGGTGCTCTGAGGACGCTGGTTGATTACATCCTGCGGAATCTCGTTGGCATCAATGTAAATGGTGATGACACCACCTGCGGGCTTCTCGTGCATCTGCTCGGTGATGTCTCTGGTGATGGTGTAGGTCAGTCCGTTGCGGAGTGTCAGACCTATACCGATGAAATTCTGATCAAGCTCTGCAGCCTTGCTGCCTGCCTTGGTGGTCTCGATAGGAACGATACCGGGAAGGCCCCATGTCAGTACGCGTGCTGCGAAGATATCTGCGTTGTCAACTGTTGTGCCGTCGGCCAGACGAACGTCGTCGTGGTTCTGGATGGGCTTAACCTCATCAGTTGAAACTGCGATTGTATTCTCGAAAGTCTTACGAGTGAACAGGTCAACACCCTGTGCAAGACCTGTGATTGTGAATCCCTTTGAACCTGTGATGTAGTTGCCCTTACCGTCGAGGTTGTTGTTAAGTACTACAACCTGGTACAGATAAACGAATGAGTAGGGGCGGAGAGCGGCGTCAACCTTGTAGATGTAGCTCAGATTACCGTACTCATCGTATTCCTTCTCATATGATGAAGGATCCTCACTGATCTTAAGGTTTGCTGCCAGAGAACCGAACAGCTCGTCAGGCTGGTTGTAGTTTACGTAACTCTTAGCGGTGTCAGGCATCTCGCTGCCCTTGGTCTCGCCGCGGGTGCGGATCCATGATGCGAGTGAACTTACGCGTGTAGAAGCGGTGTATGACTCGAAATCCTCGCTCTGGTAGAATGATGTGTACTCAGTACCGAAGTTGTAGAACAACATATCGTATGTTGAACCTGCGTTCAGAGATACACGACCGCCGTTTGAATCGAAAATCTTGAAGAATGAGCTGTAGCGCTTGCCGGTGTAGCTGTCTACATTATATATAGTACCCTTAACGAGCTCAGGCTTGGTGTAACCGATGGTGCCGAAATCAGCAGCGCTCTCATTCCAGGTGTACTGCCACTCAGTCTCCCAATCGATTCCCCAGAGGAGGTCCAGACGAACGTCGTACATCTCGACTTCAATCTGAATTCCGTTGACGCGGAGGTAAAGATCTTTACGCTCGCAAGAGTTGCCGAACAAAAGAACCATTGCAAAGACCAGAATTATCTGTATCTTTGCGATAGCGTTGTTGTTTAAAAATCTTCTGTTCGACATTGAATTTTGTTCTTTTCGTTTGTTTCCGATACAAAAGTACGCGTTATATAAGTGTCGATTTTCCAACAAACACAATTGAACGTCTCAGAATCACAAAACGAATTTCAAACAATAGTTTAAATATCAACAACTGATGTTCAACACGTCAATTTATAGATGAAACCGCAATTCTCATATTCCCAAAAGCACAAATTTTGAGTAAAAAATGGCGATATTTAGTGCTCTCGTGCCGTTTTTATGCTTATTTTTGTTGTGAATTTGAAATAAAGGACTGATTTATGCTTGGTATTTTCATTGTTCAATTACCATTTTCAGTATGTGCGGTTTGGTGCCTGATAGTACTGTTTAAGAGACATAAAACCGTGTCAGACAGGCTTATAATGTGGGTTATGGGACTTTTGGCGGTTAGCGCTTTTTGCGGTTCTCACCATATGGATCCCAATCCTGACTATGAGATGCTGGCTATTTATGACGTAATACTGCAATTCACCTCTTTGGCTGTCTTTCCGATCATTTGTATTTATTTAAGGTGCTTTTATGAGGAGAATGAACCTTCATGGGTTTCATATCTCGCCACAATACCTGCATTGGCACTATTTGCCATTTCTATTGTGCTGACAACGTTATTGGGTCTGCCCAGATGCGGTGAAATTGTAAAAATGCTACATGCTTCTATTTTGGTGCGTTCATCTCTTACTCCTCTTGAGAATGCTTATGTATTGCTGACATACCAGGTTTATTTCATTACTTTCTATGTCAGCCTCTCTGTTTCACTGGTATATGTTTTCTCTCGCCTTTTTACCGGAAAGTTTAAATTTAATCACATCGTGGCATTTTTGAGAGGCCAGAAATCTTCGTTTGTTGCGAATGTGATAAGTTTGTTTTTCGTCATTTACTTTATAATGTGGGCTGTTTCAGTCCTGTTTACATCTGTTTTTTCAAATACCCTGTCAATCTGGTCTACTCTCTGGTCTCTTGTGGCAGCTGCAGTTTTGTTCTTGATAGGCTATGTAACCGCTGTTCCTGCTCTGCCGGGCGGATATATCAATATTGAGAGACTTCGTCATCCATTCAGTGCTATGCGTCAGTCTACCCAGGAGTTCCTCCAGGGTATTGATTCGGGTCCTATGGCTGGTGTAGCCTCTTCAGGTTATGATAGAATAATGGAATCTTTCAAGCAGTATATGGATAAGGATCGCGGTTATCTGAATCCTTCACTGACCATTGAAGAGATTTCACGTGTACTTAATACCAACCGTACATACGTTTCAAGACTGGTTAATCTGTATTACGGTATGACTTTCCGTGATTATCTGAATCAAAGACGTCTTGAGTACTCCAAGCAACTTATGAATGACGAGCCGGATGCTTCACTTGACTATATAGCATCCAAGAGCGGATTCCAGAGTTCTACGCAGTTTATCCGCAAGTTCAGGGAGACAGAGGGTCTTACTCCTACGGTCTGGAAGCAGACTTTGATGCTCAAGAAAAAGTAACTCTTTAAAACCTCCGCAACGGAGGTTTTTTTTTGTTAATAACGCAGGTTATTATGGCTATTTGATTAAATTTGCCAATCTGATATTTGAGAGTAACAAGTTATTAACCTATGAATACCAAAATCCAGGAACTTACCGACATTATATATAATGAAGGTGTAGCTAAAGGTCAGGCCGAGGCTGACCAGATTCTGGCCCAGGCCAAAGAACAAGCCCAAAAACTTATTGCCGATGCCCGCAAGGAGGCTGATGCTCTGCTCGCTTCTGCCAAGAAGGAGAGTGCAGACAATGCTGAGAACGTTCGAAAAGAGTTGAAACTCTATGCCGCACAGGCTGTTGAGGCTCTCAAGAGCGAGATTGCATCGGTTGTGACTGACAAGATTGTCAAGGACGCCGTTAAGGGCTTTACATCGGACCAGAAGGCTTTCAATGAGTTTATTCTTACCATTGCAAAGGAGTGGGGTAAGAACCAGCAGATTGAGATCAAGACAACCGATGCCGACTCTCTTACCAAGTTCTTCCAGGCAAATGCCAAGGAACTGCTTGACAAGGGTGTAAAGATTACACAGGTGAACGGTAATGCCGCTGAATTCTCAATCCAGCCTGCTGACGGTTCATATAAGGTGAACTTTGGCACACAGGAGTTTGAGAACTGGTTCAAGTCAATACTGCGCCCGCAGTTGGTTGAGACCCTGTTCTGATGGCCAATTACTATTACATAATAGCCGGACTACCTGACATCAGCTTTGATGACAGCAAGGCCGCGTATACCGTTGATCAGTTCCGCCAGGAGGTTTACGATGCCCTGAGCGCTGCTGACCGTAAGGTTATGGATATTCTCAATTTGGAGAATGAATGCCGTAACCTGATAGGTTCTGAGCGCATGGAGGAACTTGTGGCTCTGGTTAAGGCCGATGAACCGGCACCCATGGATGTCCCTCAGTTCATGTACAATTTTGTACAGGAGTGGGTTGACGACAGTTGGCGCCAGAAAGCGGCATTTGCCCAGGACCGTCTGTGGAGCCTGTTCTACGAGTACGCTATGGCATCAAGCAACGGGTTTGTACGTAAATGGTATGAGTTCAATCTGAATCTGAACAATATCATGACTGCCATTACGGCCCGCAAGTACAATCTGGAGATACAGAAGGTGATTGTGGGTACCGGCGACATTGCAAATGCGCTGCGTACAAGCGGAGCGCGTGACTGGGGACTGAGCCAGGAACTTGAATATTTTGAGGACGTGGCCCGTCTGACTGAGGAGGGTGACCTTTCACAGCGTGAGCGTAAGGCTGACCAGATTCGCTGGCGCTGGCTTGAGGAGAACACCTTCTTTAATTATTTCAGTGTTGAGAAACTGTTCTCATATATGGTCCGCCTTGGTATGGTGGAGCGTTGGAGCGGTCTGGACCGTGAGGAGGGCCAGAAACTGTTCCGTGAACTTATAGGTACGCTTAAGGATCAGACCAGTGTGCCTGCTGAATTCAGATAAACAAAAAACTAAAGATAAATGGCTACAAAAGGTACAGTATGCGGAGTCATTGCCAACATGGTTACGTTGAAAGTTGACGGACCTGTTGCACAGAATGAGATCTGCTACATTGAGACAGGAGGCGACAAACTCATGTCAGAGGTCATTAAGGTGGTGGGCGAGAACGTCTATGTACAGGTGTTTGAGAGCACACGTGGCCTCAAGGTGGGTGCGCCTGCCGAGTTTACCGGTCATATGCTGGAGGTTACTCTGGGTCCGGGTATGCTGTCACACAATTTTGACGGTCTGCAGAATGACCTGGACAAGATGACGGGCGTATTCCTTAAGCGCGGTGAGTATACCTATCCGCTTGATAATGACCGTCTGTGGAAGTTTGAGCCTATCGTAAAGGTGGGTGACAAGGTGCAGGCATCGGACTGGCTGGGTAAGGTTGAGGAAAACTTCCAGCCGCTCAAGATCATGGCTCCTTTCCAGTTGGAGGGTGAGTATACGGTTAAGAAGATTGCCGCCGAGGGTGAGTACCGCATCATTGATGAGATTGCAGTGCTTGAGAACGCCAAGGGTGACACCGTAAGCGTGAACATGATACAGAAATGGCCCGTAAAGGTGGCTATGACCAACTACCGCGAGAAACCGCGTCCTTTCAAACTGCTGGAGACAGGTGTGCGTTCCATAGATACCCTGAACCCGATAGTGGAGGGCGGTACAGGATTCATCCCCGGCCCGTTCGGTACAGGTAAGACTGTGCTTCAGCATGCTATCTCAAAGCAGGCCGAGGCCGATATCGTTGTAATTGCCGCCTGCGGTGAGCGTGCTAATGAGGTTGTGGAGATTTTCACCGAGTTCCCGGAGCTGGATGACCCGCACACGGGCCGCAAACTGATGGAGCGTACCATCATCATAGCCAACACATCAAACATGCCGGTTGCCGCGCGAGAGGCATCGGTCTATACGGCTATGGCTATATCGGAGTATTACCGCAGCATGGGTCTGCGCGTTCTGCTTATGGCTGACTCCACTTCACGTTGGGCTCAGGCTCTTCGTGAGATGTCAAACCGTATGGAGGAACTGCCTGGTCCGGATGCTTTCCCGATGGATATTTCATCAATCATTGCAAACTTCTACGGACGTGCAGGTTACGTTTACCTCAAGAACGGCCAGCCGGGTTCAATTACCTTTATAGGTACGGTATCACCTGCCGGCGGTAACCTTAAGGAGCCTGTGACCGAGAACACCAAGAAGGTGGCCCGCTGCTTCTATGCTCTGGAGCAGGAGCGTGCCGACCGCAAGCGTTATCCGGCCATCAACCCCATTGACTCTTACTCCAAGTATCTGGATTATCCGGAATTTGAGAAATATATCGCTGACCGTATCAATGATCAGTGGACCGGTAAGGTGAACGAACTTAAGACCCGTCTGCTGCGCGGTAAGGAGATTGCCGAGCAGATTAACATTCTGGGTGATGACGGCGTACCTGTGGATTATCACGTAACGTTCTGGAAATCAGAGTTGATAGACTTTATCGTGCTGCAGCAGGATGCATTTGATGAGATTGATGCCGTGACCCCGATGGAGCGTCAGGAGACAATTGTGGACCGCGTGATTGACATCTGCCACACGGAATTTAAGTTTGATACTTTCCTGGAGGTTATTGATTACTTCAAGAAGGTTATCAACCTGTGCAAGCAGATGAACTACCAGCCGTTTGAGTCAGAGAAATACTTTGAGTACGAGAAGGAGCTTAAGGCTCTTATCGATGAACGTAAAACCGCTTAACCCGCTATAGCTATGACAACAAAGGCATTCCAGAAGATTTACACCAAGATAAGCCAGATTACAAAGGCTACCTGTTCGCTTAAGGCGCAGGGTGTGGGTTACGATGAGCTGGCCGTTATTGACGGCCGATTGGCTCAGGTGGTTAAGATTGTGGGCGATGAGGTTACGCTGCAGGTGTTTGAGGGCACCGGCGGTATTCCTACCAACGCCGAGGTCGTGTTCATGGGCAAGGCTCCTTCACTGAAGGTGAGCGACAGCCTGGCCGGCCGATTCTTTAACGCTTACGGTGATCCTATTGACGGCGGTCCTGCCGTTGAGGGTACTGAGGTTGAGATTGGCGGTCCATCGGTTAACCCCGTGCGCCGTAAACAGCCGTCAGAGCTGATTGCTACCGGTATCGCGGGTATCGACCTTAATAATACATTGGTGTCCGGCCAGAAGATTCCGTTCTTTGCTGATCCGGACCAGCCGTTCAACCAGGTTATGGCTACCGTGGCCATGCGTGCCAAGGCAGATAAGATTATCCTGGGCGGTATGGGTATGACCAATGATGACTATCTGTACTTTAAGAACGTTTTCTCAAACGCAGGTGCCATGGACCGTATCATAGGTTTCATGAATACCACCGAGGATCCTGCCGTAGAGCGTCTGCTGGTGCCTGATATGGCTTTGACCGCTGCCGAGTATTTTGCTGTGCAGAAGGATGAGAAGGTGCTGGTGCTGCTGTCTGATATGACATCATATGCCGATGCTTTGGCAATTGTAAGTAACCGTATGGACCAGATTCCTTCTAAGGACTCTATGCCTGGTTCACTTTACTCTGACCTGGCCAAGATCTATGAGAAGGCCGTGCAGTTCCCCAGCGGCGGTTCTATAACCATTATCGCTGTGACAACGCTGTCCGGCGGCGATATTACTCACGCTGTGCCTGATAATACAGGTTATATCACTGAGGGTCAGCTGTTCCTGCGCCGCGACAGTGATATAGGTAAGGTTATCGTGGATCCATTCCGCTCGCTGTCTCGTTTGAAGCAGCTTGTGAACGGTAAGAAGACTCGTGCCGACCATCCGCAGGTTATGAACGCCGCTGTGCGTCTGTATGCTGATGCATCGAACGCAAAGACCAAGGTGGAGAACGGTTTTGATTTGACTGACTATGATCAGCGTGCTCTTGACTTTGCTCACGATTACAGCGAGAAGTTGCTGGCAATTGACGTGAACCTGGATACGACCGAGATGCTGGATGTTACCTGGGGCCTGTTTGCCAAGTACTTCAAGCCCGATGAGGTTAACATCAAGGCTGCTCTTGTAGAACAATACTGGCCTAAGAACTAAATGGCGATAAAGTTCCAATATAACAAGACCTCACTTCAGATGCTGGAGAAGCAGCTGAAAGTGCGTAAGCGAACCTTACCTATTATTAAGAGTAAGGAGAGTGCGCTGCGCATGGAGGTCAAGAAATGCAAGGACGATCTGGTCCGGCTGGAACGTGAACTGGAGGAGGGCATCGGCCGATATGAATCCATGTTTGCGCTTTGGAACGAGTTCAACCCGCAGCTGGTGAGCGTGAAGGATGTTCACCTGACCGTGCGCAAGATTGCCGGAACCAGGATTCCGGTGCTTGACGAGGTGGAGTTTGAGGTTGCTCCGTTCAGCCTGTTCAGTCAGCCCAAATGGTACTATGACGGCATCAACATTCTGCAGGGACTGGCCCATGACGCTATTCTGGTGGAGTTTACAACCGCCAAGCTGGGCCTGCTGGAGAAAGCCCGCAAAAAGACCACTCAGAAGGTGAACCTGTTTGAGAAGGTGCAGATTCCGGGTTATGAGGATGCCATACGTAAGATAAAACGCTTTATGGAGGATGAGGAGAATCTGAGCAAATCAAGCCAGAAGATTCTTAAGTCTCTGCTTGAGGCCCGTGAAGCGGCTAAAAAAGAGGAGGAGGCAGAGTCATGATTACAAAGATGAAAAAACTCTCCTTCCTGATTCATAGCAAGGAGTATGAAGGGTTCCTGGAGCATCTGCGCTCATTGGGCATTGTCCATGTGATCCGGAAGCAGCAGGGAACTGTTCAGAATGAGGAACTCCAGGAGGACCTGAACCTGCTGGCCCGATGCAAGAACGCTATCCGTGAATTGGAGTCCAGCGCCAAAAACGAGCCAATGGGGTCAGACCCCAATGGCACGACTAAGGGCTTTGCGTTCGATACACCGGCCAAGGTTCTGGAGAGATTTGATATTTTGGAGGCCGATAAGGTGGTCCAGGAGCAGACCCTGCAGGCTCTGTCACGTGACCGCGCACAGTTGCTGCCTTGGGGTGATTTTGAGCCATCCAAGGTGGAGCGTCTGGCTGCTGCCGGTTATAATATAGGTTTCTATACATGCCCTCTGCGTGCATTCAAGGATGAATGGACCGATAAGTACGGCGTGATAGAGATTGAGCGTGACAAGCAGAAGGTCAACTTTGTTACAGTCACCCACAATGATGTGGTGCCCGATATCGATGCCGAGCAGGTTCAGCTGCCGCATATGTCGTTATCGGCCGTAGAGTCGGATATAGCCAAGACCAAGGCTGCAATCGACGCCATCCCGGCTAAACTGGCCCAGCTCTCACAGGTGGGTATTCCTGTGCTGGAGAAGGCAGTTAAGGAACTGGAGAACAATATTGATTTTGGCCGAGTTCGCCTGACGGGTGAGAAACTTGCCGCAGACAGTCTGATACTGCTTGAGGGCTGGATTCCCGCAGCCGATGTGGATGAGGTGAGCAAGGCTCTTGACATGAAGGGCGTGTTCTTTGATGTTGAGGATCCGCAACCGGATGATGATATTCCTATCCAACTGAGTAACAATAAGTTCGCAAAGCTGTTTGAGCCGCTTACCAAGCTCTACATGCTGCCTACCTATCAGGAACTGGACCTGACGCTGTTCTTTGCGCCGTTCTTTATGCTGTTCTTTGGATTGTGTCTGGGCGATACTGGTTACGGACTGCTTATGATTGTGGCTCTGCCCATATTCACAAAGCTGTTCCAGCTTATCAACCCCAACTTCTCAAAGTGGCTGGTAGTGCTGTTCGGCGCTAGTACAATGCTTTGCGGACTGCTGTCGGGTACGTTCTTTGGGTTCAACATGTATGACCTTGACATTCCTTTCGTCCAGAAGATGAAGGAAATTCTCTATACCGATAACTCAACCATGTTCACAGTGTCACTGTGCATAGGTGTGGTACAGATTCTGTTCGGTATGGCAATCAAGGCTGTAAACCTGAGTATTCAGTGCGGCGTCAAGTATGCACTGGGTACGATAGGGTGGCTGGTGCTCCTTATCACTGTGGGAGTATCGGTTCTGGCAGGATTTGAATTCAGCAATCCTGTTGTGATGGGTATTCTCATTGCTGCAGCGGTGCTGATATTCCTGTTCAACAGCCCGGGTAAGAACCCGCTGCTGAACATCGGCCTTGGACTTTGGGATACTTACAACATGGCAACCGGCTTGCTGGGCGACGTGCTCTCTTACGTGCGTCTGTTTGCGCTGGGTCTGTCAGGCGGTATCCTGGCCAACGTATTCAACAGCATGGCTGTGGGTATGGCGCCCGATAACAAGGTGGCCGGTTTTATCGTTATGGTGCTGATTTTTGTAATCGGCCATGCTCTGAACATCTTTATGAATATCTTGGGAGCCATTGTTCACCCCATGCGATTGACATTCGTTGAGTTCTTCAAGAACTCGGGTTACACCGGTGGCGGCACTGAGTACAAACCGTTTAAAATAACAAATTAAATAAATACAATTATGTCAAGTTTAGTTTTAGCTTTTGTGGGCGTAGCCCTTATGATCGGCCTGGCAGGCATCGGTAGCGCATACGGCGTAACTATAGCCGGTAACGCAGCAGTTGGTGCACTCAAGAAGGTTGACAAGTTCGGTAACTTTATCGTGCTCACCGCTCTTCCCGGTACACAGGGTCTGTACGGTTTTGCAGGTTACTTCATTTTCGCCAACATGGCAGGAGTTCTTACTCCCGATATCACTCCGCTGCAGGCTGCATCGGTATTCGGCGGCGGTCTGGCTCTGGGTATTGTAGGTCTGTTCTCTGCTATCCGTCAGGGTCAGGTTTGCGCTAACGGTATTGCCGGCATCGCTCAGGGTCACGACGTATTCAGCAAGACTCTGATTCTTGCCGTATTCCCCGAGCTTTACGCTATCGTAGCTCTGGCCGGCGTCTTCCTGATGAGCTCAGCTCTCTAAGAATCACACAACGCAACAAAAAAGCGATCCCGTTTGGGACCGCTTTTTTTATTGTATCACGCCGGAGCCGATCATTTCATCATCGGGGTCATACCAGACGGCAAACTGACCGGGAGTGATCCCGCGTTGAGGTTCGTCAAAGATGATGTAAAGGCTGTTTGAGCGCTGAATGAGCCAAGCTTCCTGTAAGGGCTGGCGGTAACGGATGCGCACGCGGTAACGGCGAATCTCTGATTCTTTCATCTTAAGGTCGGGACGGATCCAATGGATTTGTTCCGATTCTATTTTCAGACAACTGCGAGAGAGGCCGGGGTGTGTGTGGCCACAGCCGGCATAGACTATATTATTTTCAATGTCTGTGGCAATCACAAACAGCGAATCATCGTGTCCGCCCACATTGAGTCCGTGACGTTGGCCGATGGTGAAGAACTGGGCACCGTCATGCGTGCCTATGATCTTACCCCAGGGGTTGGCCTTGAAACGGGTCTTCTTTATGTGCTTGCGGCCCGAACGGTAGGTCTCGGTTATGAATTTGATTGAGTCGTAGCGGTAGGGCGTAGAAAGACGCTCCAGAACGTCATCGCTGAGTAGGGCAATCTTTTCAGGACTGTAGTTGTTTGAACTGAGCGTATCGGTACACTTGTCCTCGCTGATGTAACCCGTTACCATATTGGCTTTGGTGCCATCGGCCGTAATGCTGTCAAGCGTATCCTGCTGGAACTTATAGTGCGGATTGCTGCTGTAGAAATCGGGATAAACCTCTACTATATTGCCGTCACGGCTCTTGAGTTTCTGCTTCAGGAATTCCGGCAGGTCCACCTTGCCCACAAAGCAGATGCCCTGCGAATCCTTCTTGGTGGCCGATGGCAACGCAGCGTCGGCGGCAATCTGGCGGACTTGTGATTTGAGCAGATGCCCTATGGGGAACAGTGCGCGTGAGAGTTGCTCCTGGTTTAACTGGCACAGGAAATAACTCTGGTCTTTACCGGGATCTACGCCCTCAAATATGCGGTACACGGGCTTGCCGTCAGGGCCTGTAATCTCATCCTTGCGGCAGTAGTGGCCCGTTGCGACCATATCGGCCCCCAGTTTGAGGGCGGCGTCCAGGAATGCGTCGAACTTTATCTCGCGGTTGCACAGTACGTCAGGGTTTGGGGTTCGGCCCTGCTCGTACTCAGAGAACATGTAGTCTACCACACGACGGCGGTACTCGTCGCTCAGGTCAACAAAGTGGAAGGGGATTCCTATCTTCTTGGCAACCATTTCGGCCACCAGGCGGTCCTCCTCCCATTCGCAGTCTCCGTGCAGCGTGCCCTCGGTGTCGTGCCAGTTCTGCATGAACATGGCAAACACATCATAGCCCTGCTGCTTGAGCAACAGGGCTGCGACACTGGAGTCAACGCCTCCTGAGAGACCTACGCAAATCTTCATTTAGCAGCGGGTTGGTAAGGAGCGGGAGCGTTGGCGTTATCCTGCTTGGTGTAGGCGATGCTGTCGTGCGTTAATACGCCGTCTATGATCTGGGCATTGCGCGGAAAACCTGATGAGAGTTCAAATCTCAGGGTTCCGTTGATGAGGTCGCCTTCAAGCTGGTGGTATATGCCTAAGGCTACTATTTCGCGTGCAGGCTCGCGGCCGTCCTCGATGGAATAGGTCTTGCTCTTGGTTATGGCAACGGCGCTGTCTGTGAAGAGGAATACGGCCTCTACCTTTGATTTATAATCGTTCTCAGAATAAACGGAGTACCATGCCTCGATGGTGCGGTCACTGTAGTAGTTGGGCAGGTATGCCTCGGCCCGTTTGGCGAAAACTACTGTGTCATTTCCGTTTTGCGGATCATTGGCGTTTGTATCGGTATCCAACACCTTTTCACATGATGCACATGTAAGGCTGAGCATCACCGCAGCTGCCATAACAGACAGAAAACCTTTCATTTTCATAGCGCAATATTCTTTTTGACAATTGTGCCGTAAACTTACAAATTATCTTTTAAAGTCGCACATGCTCCACAAATAAAGGGCCGCAATTGCGACCCTTATTTAGTGGAGCATACGAGAACAATTTTCTGGAATCTATAGGAACATAAAATGGTGTTAAGTTATTGATACTGATAGAAATCCACAAAAACGTATTCCGAGCGTTTCCGAGCGATTAGGAAATTATTAGTACCATATTAGTACCACGTTCCAATATCTATTGTATCTGTAGACGGCACGAAAATATCTATTATCAACTTTACGATTGTCAAGAGAAAGGAGCAGCTATGCTATTGTCATTCAGCTACAACTATCTTAGAGATGATGAGTGGATGCCCTTCGAGTGTATAATTTCCATTGCCGTCGGATTCAAAGCCTGGCAACATCTTTAGTTTGTTCAGAAGATCATCATCTATATCCTTCATTTCAACACCCATACTGAACTGCTGGATATGAATCTCCATATCCTTATTGTCAGGACTCACAATCACGTGGGCATACCAAGGCTTGAGTTTCATATTACGGAAAGCTCTTGACTCATACCTTTCACCGTCCCTATAACAGAAACGTCGATACTCAACGTGTTCAGGGATTAAAAAGCCGTCTTCATCAGAGGTAAATACACGCCTTCTAGTCCAGTTTCCATGACTGTCATATCTGTATGAGTCATATTTGGATATATCAACCTTGTCTCTCAGAATATTTCTAACCAGAACGGGATCCCCCTGGTCGTTATATTGATTCACGTAAACCGAACCGTCAGGTAATACGGTCTTTAGCAGACGATCGCTTGAATCATAGTATTCAGTCTTATCTGTGCCGTCATTCAAATACCGTATCTGATATGTTCCATCCGGATTATAAGCATAATAATGTCTCTCACGCTTTAAACCGGATGTTGCAACTGTGCCAGCAGCTGACACAACGATGTTATTAATATTTCCGTTGTTTATGTTTCCTATAGAATTCTGGCTTGATGGCGCAACGGTTTCAGTTCCCATATAATTGTAATAAGAGATTTCCAGACTGTCAATCCTACCGTTATGGCAGCAGTAATCAATACGCTCCTTGCGTCCTGATACCTTGTTCTCCAACACCCTGGATTTAAAAGAACCGTCATTATTGTATTCATAAGTTATAGTATAACTTTGTGATATCATCTGGTTTCCCATAGTTGATTCCTGCACCAGTTTCCCATCCTGATATTTATAGTCAGTCCAGATAAGAGGCTCCTCCCAGGATATTTCATAGTCGAATCCTCTTCTTTCAAAATGAAGTGCCTCGGTCCAGACAGTATTGCCAAAGAAGACCATTCCGCCGGTTTCAGTATCTATTCTGCCATTAATCTGTCTCAAAGTATCAGATGATAATGAGAAAAACGTTCCTCCTACACCACCCATACCCATATAACCTTTTCTATAAGTTTCACTCCTGACAGGTTTTCCGTCTTTATCCAACAGTACGGCTGTAAGTGATGCTACAGGACCATCAACAACGGTATCGCTGGACAGATTCAGTACTCCGTTATTACCCTTAACAAGATGCACATTGTTTATCGCCGTTTCGTATGATTCCACATTACCTTTCAGATTCTGTGCGCTAATACCTATAGGAACAGCCATCATTGCTGCCATCATTATATAACAGTATCTCATATAACACTTTTTACAGTTGTTCAACATAGAATGCATTCTCTCCAATCTCTGCCTTTATTCTGGACGTATCAACTTTCATCAAACGGCAGTCATAGAAAGCACCTTTTCCTATATATCTCAATTTCTTTGGTAATGAAACAGATGATAACCTTATACATCTGTAGAAAGCCTCGGTGCCAATTCTTTCAAGTTTCTTAGGCAAATTAATCTCTTGTAAATGGCGGCAATCAGAAAAAGCGCCATCACCTATCTTCTCTAATGTCAAAGGCAGATGGACTGATTCAAGATTCCTGCAATTCAAAAACATTCCATCCGGAATACTTCTAAGACCATCTTTAAAATATACGGTTTTAAGATTACTGCAACCCATGAAAGTCATTGGCTCAATATACTCCACAGTTGAAGGAATAATTATATTCTCCAGATTTTTACAACTCATAAAAGCCTGATGGCCTATTTCAGTTATACTTTCAGGTATGACTAGTTCCTTGAACTCAGCGTTTCCCAACGACAGGATAACTTTTACAGGATATTCATTCCCTTCATACGTAACTGACGTAGGTATTTTATCAATCTGTTCTCTTCCTTCCCACTGATAGCCGGTTATCACGGCAACATCGTCAGCAATTCGGTAGTTCAGATAGCCATCCACGAACTCAGGACTATTACCAAATCTCATATAGAAATTGCGTCCTTCGGAAAGGATGCGCTTGCCTTCATCTTTGTCATAGACTGTGGTTGACATCAAACTCAAAGCTACCACCAGCACAACTGGCAGGTAGATTAGCTTAAGGAGGCTACTCTTGCGTGAATGCTTGCGGTTCATCATCTTGATTCTTGTGCGCAGATAACTTTCGCCCAATCCGTTTACAAGCGGAATGGACAAGCCACCGGTTGCTATGCTGAGCAAACTTTTCTCATACTCCACTTTGTCAAGACCGGACTCAAGGACCGATGCATCGGCCTCAAACTCCTGTACGCAACACAAATCGTGTCTAAGAAGCCAAACTGCCGGGTTGAACCACTGGAATGCAGAAAGTATGTCTGTGGCCAACAGTTCTGCAGAATGATGATGTGATACATGGGATTGTTCGTGGCGTACAACAGATGATGTCCATGAGAGATTTGCCTGACTCTCAGGAAGGACTATGCTTCTCATCCAGCTGAAGGGGCGGACGTTATCCTTTGATATTACTATTTTGCAACCGTCCCTTTCGATTGATACCTGTCCACGACGGATTATACGCAATACTTTTTGTAGTGACAGAAGTCTTAATGCTATCAGGATTACTACTCCCAATACATAGATAACTGCTGTTATTGCTATCCAACCTATTTGCCTATGATTGGCACCGATCGTTGTTACTGCCTGCAGTTGTGGCTGCATCTGGACTTGTGATGGCTGCAATGCGGGTTGAGCCTGCTGGTTGTCTTGCGCTGCGGGAACAGTGACAGGTGTTTGGACAACTTCCATTTCGCGGTTCTCAGCTAAGGCTATGGGCTTATGGATTGTAATTACACAGAACGGCAGAATGTAAGAGATAAACAGCGATGACACAAGGACTATACGTGCCGTACGATGGAAAGTATCACGCCTAAGCAAAATATGGTACAGCAAGACAAACGCTGCCGTAAGCAATGCCACCTTTAGTATGTATATAAGGAACGCGCTCATGACTGTTGCTGTTTCTTGATTTCCTTGATTATATGCTCCAGTTCCTCAACCGACAATTTCTCATCCTTTACGAATGACATCACTACGCTTGAGTAAGAGCTGCTGAAAAACTCATCCACTATGCCGCTTATGCCGGACTTGCTGTACTGCTCCCTGTCAACTATTGCATAATACTGATAGTTGGTGCCATGGGCGTTGTGGCTGATGAAGCCGTCGGCCTGGAGTGTGCGCACCTGGTTGGACAAAGTTCCGAACGATGGTTTGGGGTCTGGATAGTGCTCCTGCAACTCGCGAATGAACATGGGCCCGTAGGTCCAATAATAGTCCATAATGACTCTCTCCTTCTTAGTAAGCCTTCTCATAAATATAGCGTTTAATTGTTATCAGCGAAATAATTTCGCTACAAAGAAAAAGGATTAATTTTATTCAGCAAAATTTTTTCGCTGAAAATAAAGAAATAATATTCTTCTAGGAGTATTTACTTAACTTCGCGGATGTGCTTTTTTTTTGAAAAAATGAAAGGAACTCTTGCCGTAATTGCTGTAATTGCGTTTGCATCATTATGCATCCCTATTGCCGTACATGGACAAGCAGGCAGGCTTATTACAATTCAAGCCAGCATTTCCTGAGGTCTGTTTATGAAAACCGTCTGGAAGAGAACGGCTACATATTGGCTATGGCTGATAACAGTACAATAATACGTCTTGATATTATAAAGTACGACCCAATAGGCATTGAAAAAATGCTTGTTTTGCCACAAATTTATTATATTATTGTGGCAGAGTTGGAGTAAAAGGTAGCCTTTTTAATATACCGCAAATGTTTGAAGACCTTGCAAAGATTTGATGTTGCTTTTTCTTGAGTTTATTTTTGTGGATGATGTTGACAGCCAACTGCCATATCAAAAATCGGCCAACTGTCGCATCAAAAACCAGCCAACTGTCGTGTCAGATTTTCATTGAAATAATTGATTTTCAGAGAGGAATGTATTATTTTTGTTGCAAATTTTACCTTTAAAAATATGTCAGAATATTTAAAACGTATTGCAGACCAGATGCTTACTGATAAGTTGGAGTCATCTGGAGCAGTTCTAATAGAAGGGCCAAAGTACTGCGGGAAGACTACATTGGCAAAACAGCAAGCCAAAAGTGTATTGTCTATGGCGGACCCGAATACTCTCAGCCAGAATCTTGCTATTGCCCGTACAAATATTTCCAGACTCCTGGCGGGCGAGACGCCCAGGCTTATAGACGAATGGCAAATTGCTCCACAGTTTTGGGATGCTGTAAGGAATGAAGTTGATAACCGTGATGATGACGGGCAGTTTATGCTTACCGGCTCAGCAGTTCCTGGTAAAGCCCGTAAGGATGATAGCGGTAACAGTATTGGGGATGAACAAATATTTCATACCGGCACAGGACGTATATCACACCTTAAGCTACGCACAATGTCTTTGTGGGAGTCAGGGGATTCTACGGGCGATGTGAGTTTGGGGAATCTTTTTGTCAATGCAGATAAGATTGATGGAGTGAGTCATATAGATCTGGACAGGCTGGCATATCTTACCTGTCGCGGCGGATGGCCCAAGGCTGTGTTGAAAAAGACTGTGAAGGCAGCTCTTGCCCAGGCGTTTAACTACTTTGACTCTGTTGTAAGTAATGATATAAAGCGTGTTGATGATATTGACCGCGATGAAGAACTTTCAAAACGGATTATGCGTTCCTATGCCCGGAATCAAGGTAGTCAGGCGACAGCCGGAACCATACTGGCAGATATCCGGAATAATGGAGACGAGCAGATGTCAGACGGTACCGTTTACAGTTACATAAAGGCATTAAAGGAGATTTTTGTCATAGAGGACTCTGTGGCATGGAATCCCAATCTTAGGAGCAAGACTGCAATCCGCACATCGGATACACGTTATTTCATTGATCCGTCCATTGCTACTGCATCATTAGGTCTGGGCCCTAACGACCTGATTAATGACATGGAAACATTTGGGCTCATTTTTGAGACCCTTGCTGTCCGTGACTTGCGTGTATATGCCGATGCGTTGGATGGTAAGGTGTATCATTACCGCGACAAGAATAATCTGGAGTGTGATGCCGTTGTTCATCTAAGAAACGGATCATATGGACTTGTTGAAATCAAGATTGGCGGTGCAGACCTTATCAATGCCGGTGCCAAGAGTTTAAAGAATCTGTCTGACAAGATTGACACTACCAGGATGAAGAAACCTTCTTTCCTGATGGTACTGACCGGAATAGGAGATTATGCATACAAACGCCCCGAAGACGGCGTGCTGGTTGTACCGGTAGGCTGTCTTAAAGATTAGAGTGTGAGCAGCGGATAGCAGAGTTCTATTCAGTAAAGTTGTAGTAAAGATAATATACCGCAAATGTTACCGACGAAAAAGAGGAAAATAGAGTGCCCAGTATATCTGGAACAGCATTTGGTGCCGATTTGGTACCGCTAAAATAACGCAGGTTTGAACGTATTGGGGCGAACCCGGAGGGTGAGAGCGGTCCCGGAGGGCCGCCAAGCGAGTGTAACGAGCGCTTTTGCGAAGCAAAATAAAACAAGGTCGCA
>JAFXMB010000080.1 GCA_017530735.1 Bacteroidaceae bacterium
CGGTCCTTACCCATGTCGGGCAACTCACGCTCCAGACAATCCTTGACGCGGTCCTTCAGACCCAGTGATACGGCGTTGAAGAGGTTGTCTACAGTCTGCTCCTCGGCTGCCTGGGTGTTGAAGTATATGAATCCGGCGCAACCGGGGTCATTGCCTGTCAGGGCCATTGATGCACGTACTGTTTCAACAGTATCGTGGTCCAGCGGGTTCATGATGGGCATATCCAGGCCTCCCATGAATGCCATGGCCAGGAAGTTGCGGTTCAGGGTGCCGCGCTCGGGCAGTCCGAACGATACGTTTGACAGACCTACCGTGGTGAGTACACCCAGTTCCTTAAGGGCTGTCAGGGTGTTTATGGTTATCTTGGCGTACTGCTGGTTTGATGAGATGGCCATTACCAGTCCGTCAAAGACAAGCAGACGGCGGTCTATGCCCATGCTCTCGGCACGCTCTATGATACGTTTTGCAATGGCTATACGGGCCTCGGTGGTCTCAGGGACACCGCGCTCATCGAGCGGCAGGGTTACTGACGGGGCCTGATAGCGGGCTATGATGGGCAGCAGGCGTGACATGGATTCCTCGGCTCCGTTTACGGAGTTGATCATGGGAACGCCGTTGTACAGGCGGATGGCTGCCTGGATGGCGTCAGGGTTGGAAGAGTCCAACTGCAGTGGCAGGTCGCATACCTCCTGCACCTTACGTACTGCCTGGCATAAAAGCGCCTTTTCATCGGAGTTTGGTACACCGCAGTTCAGGTCCAGGAAATCGGCTCCGGCATCCTTCTGGGCAAGCGCCTCGTGCTGCAGGTACTCAAAATTGCCCTCGGCAAGCGCTGCCTTGAGCTTTTTCTTGCCGGTGGGGTTGAGTCGCTCACCGCAAATGAGACCCTTCTCCAGACGGAGCATTATGGTCGATGAGCAGATATATGTGCCGTCGGGCTTGGATATCTCAGGGGCAGGCTGGCCTTTGTAGACCGATATGGCCTTGATGGTGGACGGCGATGATCCGCAGCATCCTCCAAGTATTGAGGCACCGGCCTCTATGAGTTCCTTTCCTATCTTTACAAAGTCCTGGTCAGTCCAGTTGTAGACAACCTGACCGTCACGCATCTCGGGCAGACCTTTGTTAGGCTGGGCCAGGATGGGGCAGTTGGCGTAGGGTTTCATGCGGCGAACCACATCGACTACGCCGGCGGGGTTGTTGGAGCAGTTTACGCCTAAGGCATCGACACCCAGTGAAGAGAGGGTCAGGGATACTATCTCAGGAGTGGAGCCGGTAAGTGTGCGGCCCTGCTCATCGAATGTCATTGTGGCGAATATGGGTTTGCTGCATACGTCACGTATGGCCAGTATGGCGGCACGCAGTTCATAGAGGTCACTGAAGGTCTCCAGCAGGTAGCCGTCCACACGGTCACAGGTGTACTCTGCCACCTGGCGGTAGTTGTCATAGGCCTGCTCAAAGGTGAAGGGGCCTACGGGCTCCATGAGTTGGCCAGATGTGGAGACATCGAACATAACCATTGCACGGTCGCCTACGGCGGTGCGGGCGTTTTTGATGGCGGCATCGGCTATTTCCTGCCATGTATACTCCTGTGACTGCCACTTGACGGGGTTGAGTTCAAAAGAGTTACAGGTTATGTATTGGGCGCCGGCCTCAAGGTAGTCGCGGTGCATCTGCTGCACGCGGGCCGGATTGGTGAGGTTGAGTACAGCCACACCGTTGTGCTTGGATTTACCTTCCTTGCCTTCCTCTTTGGGATGTGCATCGGCAAGCACAGTTCCCTGAGCTCCGTCAAATATCTGTATTTTGTCTATCGTCATTTCTGTTTTTCAGGTTATTTGAAGAATCCGGAGGCTACGTAGCCTATGTTGTCCATGAGTTTGCTTATGAAATCGCTCTTGTTCATGGAGTAGATGTGTATGCCGTCCACGTCATTGGCAATCAGGTCAAGGATCTGGTAACTGGTGAATATGAGACCAATCTCCTCAATGGCTGCCTTGTCATTCTTGTAGCGGTCAAAATAGTTGCGCAGTTTGAGCGGAACGTTGCAACCGGTAATCTGTATCATGCGGTCCAGCTGAGCGTAGTTGGTTACAGGCATGATTCCGGGTATGATGGGCACGGTGATGCCTGCCTTGCGGGCCTTGAGCAGGAAGTGGTAGAACACCTCGTTGTCAAAGAACAACTGGCTGTCAAAGAACTCCATGCCGGCATCCTGCTTTATCTTCATGAACTCAATGTCACTGGCCAGGTTATCGGCCTCAGGATGCTTTTCGGGGTAGCATGCGCCGGCCAGTCCGAACTGTCCGTTGAACTTACCCTTTATGTACGATGCCAGATCGCTGGCGTGTTTGAAGTCTGAGAATATGGGGGAATCGGTATTCTTTGGTATGTCGCCACGCAGCGTAAGTATGTTCTCAACGCCGTAATTCTTGAGTTCGGTGCATACGCTGTCAACCTTATCGGTGGTGGAGGCCACGCAGGTGAGGTGGGCCAGAGGCTCGGCTCCCGTGTTTTCCTTGATGGTGCGGGCTATCATGGCAGTGTTGGAGAGCGTGTTGCCCAGGGCACCGTAGGTGACGCTGATATAGTCGGGCTTGTATATGCTCAACTGCTTGATAGTGCGGTCAATCAGTGTGAATGTTTCGTCCTCTCTCTTGGGAGGGAAAATCTCAAACGAGAGGGTTTTTTTCTTGGCAAGAATCTCTGATATTTTCATTATTCTATTGGATTGGGATTACTTATTAAGATAACGTTCAGCCTCTATTGCGGCCTTGCATCCGCTTGCGGCGGCGCATATGGCCTGACGGTAGGTGGGGTCGGCAACATCACCTGCTGCGTATACACCCGGTATGTTGGTCTTGGGGGTGCCGTCGATGGTCTTGATATAGCCGTTTTCATCGGTCTCAATCCAGGGTTTGAAGACGTCTGAATTGGGCTTGTGGCCGATGGCCAGGAAGAATCCGTCGATGGGGCGCTCGTAATGCTCCTCGGTGGGCAGGCCCAGGTCCTTGACCAGTTTTACGCCCTGTACCTTGCTCTCGCCGGTGAGTCCCTCTGCGTTGTGGCTGAAGAGAACCTCAATCTTGGGGTTGTCAAGCACACGCTTCTGCATGATGTCGCTTGCGCGCAGGTAGTTCTTGCGGACAATCAGGTAAACCTTCTCGGCAAGGGTTGAGAGGTAAGCGGCCTCCTCACATGCGGTATCACCGCCGCCTACAACGGCTACAACCTTCTTGCGGAAGAAGAATCCGTCACAGGTGGCACAGGCGCTCACACCGCGTCCGGCGTATTTCTTCTCATCCTCCAGTCCCAGGTATTTGGCGGTGGCACCGGTCGATATGATTACGGTGTCGGCCTGCAGCTGTGTGCCGTCATCGATTGTGACGGTGTAGGGGGTCGATCCGAAATCAACCTTTGTGACGATGCCCATGCGGATATCGGCACCGAAGCGGGTGGCCTGGGCGCGCATATCCTCCATCATGTCATAGCCGCTTACTCCCTGGGGATAACCGGGGAAGTTCTCAACTATGGTGGTGGTGATAAGCTGTCCGCCTGACTGCGGGCCCTCGTAGAGAACCGGGCTCAGGTTGGCGCGTGAAGCATAGATCGCTGCGGTGAATCCGGCGGGACCGGAACCGATGATAAGGCATTTTACTCTTTCCATATGTTGTTTGTTTTTATCTCAAATCAATAATCTCGGCATCCTTGTATGCTGGGACCGCCACGATAATTTTTTCC
>JAFXMB010000081.1 GCA_017530735.1 Bacteroidaceae bacterium
GTAATATGATACTCTGGTACTCAGGATGCGGCAACAGCCGTTTTGTGGCCGATACCCTGTCAAAGGAACTCGGTGATGACAGCATGATATTCATCCCCGAGGCCGCCCGCCAGGGAACGGCTTTGGAATTCGGCCCCGATGAGGCACTGGGAATAGTCTTTCCCGTCTATTCATGGTCAGTACCCAAACTGGTATCGGAGTTCCTGCGCACGGTCAGCATCAAAGGCAAACCATCCTATATATTCGCAGCCTGCACCTGTGGCGATCAGACCGGTCTTACGTATGAGCATCTCTGCAAGGACCTCAGCAAACAGAGATTGCAGTTGGACGCATTCTTCTCATTCCAGATGCCCGAGACCTACATCAACCTGCCCGGTTTCAGTCTGGACACCCCGGAGAACGCCAAGCGCAAGATTGACGGCACCCGTGAGAGCCTCCGCGAGGTCATCGGCCTGATTAAACAGCGTGTGCATGGTAATTATGATAAACTGCGCGGCAGCAAGACATTCCTCAAATCAAACATTCTCAAGCCCCTGTTCTACGGTCTGCTCATAACCGACCGCAAGTTCACGGTATCGGACGCCTGCATCGGCTGCGGCATCTGTGCCAAAAACTGCCCCCTGCAGAACATCACAATAGAGAATGACCGCCCCAAATGGAACGGTCATTGCACCAATTGCATGAGTTGCTATCACCGCTGTCCCAAAAACGCAATCAATTTTGGCAAAGCTACAATCGGAAAGGGACAGTATTATTTCAAACAAGGAGAGTAGTTATCTCTTAGTCTTCTGAGAGTCTGAAAGTAATAGGAACGGTGAACTGTACACGTACGGCGTTACCGCGCTGCTTTCCGGGCTTCCAGTAAGGCATACCCAGGATCACTCTCAATGCCTCGGCATCAAGTGAAGGATCAACGCCTCTGACAACGTTTGCATTGGTAATTGAACCGTCGGTTTCAACAATGAAAGTTACCAGAACGCGTCCCTGAATATGATTCTCTCTGCAATCCTGCGGGTACTTGATGTTAGTTCTGAGATACTCCAGAAGAGCATCTGTACCCCCGGGATATTCAGGTTGTTCCTCAACTACCAGGAATACATCTTGCGGTACAGGTCTTGCATCAATGGCCATTATAGTGTCTGGCTTACCCTCTCTTTCCTGTGCAACCTGTATTGTTATTGTATTCTGTTTATCCGCAGTTTTTATATCCTGATTGCTTGCGGAAGCAACCGTTACTGACAGAGCCACTGCCGGCAACATGAGCAATACTCTTAAACGCGCCCAAGGATTAGTAGAATGTCTGTTCATCATTACGATTCTTTTTTTGGTTGAACAATTTGCAAAGTTATTTGTGG
Organism: Bacteroidaceae bacterium; assembly: GCA_017530735.1. Lineage (GTDB taxonomy): Bacteria > Bacteroidota > Bacteroidia > Bacteroidales > Bacteroidaceae > Colenecus. Next base: position 1,356 of record JAFXMB010000081.1, read on the forward strand.
TTGTCGCAAAGCTGCCCTGCAGTGCTGCCCGGACAAGACAAATCTGATATCGGCGCTCATCAAATCCACTCTCCAGTACTGAGGCATCGGCCTCATACTCATGGACTTCCAAAAGGCTGCGCTTGAGCATCCACGCAGCGGGATTGAACCACTGGAATGCGCAGAACAACTGGGCAAGAATCAGATCCAACGAGTGATGATGCCTTACATGAGCCTGCTCATGGGTTATTATCATGGCTCCGTTGGCCACATAGTCCTTTCTTGAAATTACTATGTAGTTGCGCCAGCTGAAAGGTGCATAGTTGCGGTCGGTTATAACCAGGTGTGATCCGTCGGCCAAAGCCCTTGAACGGCGGTGGCACAGGATCTCGGAACTCAGGATTCCAATGGCAACGCGTAGCAGGCAGATAACCACTCCTGCCAGATAAACCAGAGTTATTACGGATAATATGTCCATGCCGCTGCCGGTCTGGGCAACCTGGGCGGGAGCCGTCTGAGTGGTACCGTCGGCATAAACCTTAATCTCATTCAACATCTGAGCGATGGGGGCGGCAGCCTTTTCGCTTACCATGCGGAAATGCACGAACGGAACTGTTGCCGCAAGAGCCAGTGAGCACAACAGCACACCACGGTTGAAGCCGTGAAATGTGGTACGGCTCAGAGTCAGTCTGTAAACAACCAGCATCAATGCCAGTGAAAATGCGGATACAACCAGGTAAATCATGACTTTGCGGTTTCAAGCATGTTCAACATATCAATAAGCTCACGTACATCGGAGTCACTCAGGCCCGATTCCATAATAAAGGTATTGACCATTGACCGGGCCGATCCGTTAAAGAGTTTGTCCTTCATCTCGGTCAGCGTCCATCGGGTGTACTCCCCTTTCTCAACTAACGGATAATAGATGTGCTTGCGTCCCTCTTCCTGATACGAAATGAATTCCTTCTTCTCAAGAATACGCAGGAACGTAAGTATTGTATTATAGGCCGGCTTGGGCTCTGGCAGGAGACCTACCACGTCATCGACACTGCAATGCCTGTGCTCCCAGAGCACGCTCATTACCATCTGTTCTTTCTCGGTCAAGGCTTTCATCGGTTCTAACTAATCTTTTAGTTGACACAGCAAAGAAAAGTCTCCGGAACCCGGAAAGCAAGAGAATCCCGCACTATTTCTGCAATTGTGCGGGACTTTAACCTAAAGTATTAGTTGTTAACATTTTGGGGCTTTGCCAAAGTGTCCCACACTCACCCCCGCGAGAGCGCTCTCTGGGGCCGATGCGCGTGGGACACACCCTCATTTTAGGGGGTATGTAACACAACAACCCCATCCACAGTGCGTGTGGAAGGGGTTGGTGTGGGACACTTTGGCGAGAGACGCCGCAGGTGCTCAGAGCACCTCGAAGTCAATTGACTGCAGGTCCTTATCGGCCGATGATGAGCCGTAGAGCAACTGGTAGTGGCCGCTGAAGGTAGAAACCTCGTCAATCTTCTCGTCGTAGTACTGGAATGACTTGCCGGTCAGGGTGATAACGGCGTTGCCGGTCTCACCTGCCTTCAGAGTCACGCGCTGGAATCCCTGCAGACCCTTGATAGGAGCAGCCGGATTGTCCAGGCTCTTAACGTAAACCTGAACGATCTCAGTACCCTCACGGTCACCGGTGTTGGTAACGGGGATAGTCAGGGTAACGCTGCCGTTCTTCTTCATTGAGTTCTTTGAGATGGTAGCCTGACCATACTTATAAGTGGTGTAGCTCAGACCGTAACCGAACGGATAGAGAGGCTCGCCACGGAAGTAACGGTATGTGCGGTTCTCCATTGAGTAGTCAGTGAACTCGGGCAGCTGATCAGTGCTCTTGTAGAATGTAACAGGCAGCTTGGCGCTGGGGTTGCAGTCACCGTTCAGGATCTCTGCAAGAGCCTGGGCACCGCCCTGACCGGGATACCATGCCTGGATGAGAGCATCGAACTGATCCTCAAGTGAGCCGAATCCCATGCAAGAACCTGCGCAGTCAACAAAGATCACGGGCTTGCCGGTAGCGTGCATGGCACGGATAAGACGCTGCTGAACGGCAGGAATCTCGATATCGGGCTTATCGCCGCCCTCACCCTCCATAGAAGGAGTGATACCGCCGATGATTATGATAGCGTCAACGTTCTGAGCAACCAGCTTGTCGGCCAGGTCTGTGAACTCGGCAATCTTCTGTACGCAGATCTGAGCATTGAGGCGTGCAAAGTTACCGGTAGCGTGGGTGTACTCAATCCTGATGTCATAAGTCTGACCCTTGGTAACCTTGAATGACTTGAGCTGCTGCATGCCGCCTCCGCGACCGAATCCGCCAAAGCCGCCGAATCCGCCAAAGCCGCCACGGCCACCCTGACCGCCCTTAGCCTCCTCAACCAGACGACCGTTCACATAAAGTTTGTAGCCGTTGTCTGAGCTGATGTTGTAGTTCATGTCACCTGAGAACGGAGCGACCAGCTTACCGGTCAGACGGGCAGAGATATTCTCGCTCTGATCCAGACCCTCTACAAAGTTGTAAGCGCCAAAGTTGCTGAAGTTAACCTCGGTATAGTTACCTGTAACGGCAGGAGCGCCGCTGAAATTGGTGTTCTTGAAGAACTCGCCCTTGAATCCCTTGCCACCGTTGATATCCTGTGTATAATAGGTGGTATAGTACTCGTTGCGGATCTCGCAAGCCTTGTCATAGACGATCTCGGTGTTGGGGAAGTACTTTCTGATACCGTCCAGAAGTGTGCGGGTGTGCTCCTCGGTGGGGCTGCCGCCGTACTCACCGTTCATCATGCTGCGGTCATCGGCGTTAGGACCTACTACAGCCAGCTTCTTGATGTTCTTGTTAAGAGGCAGGACACCGTTGTTCTTAAGCAGAACCATTGACTGGCGGGCAGCCTCAACTGCCAGCTGGTCATTAGCCTCACTGCTTATAACATCCTCACCCAAGTTGGCCCAAGGCAGCATCTCGGCGGGATCAAACATACCCAGCTCAAAACGTCCCTTAAGAACGCGGCGAAGAGCTACGTCAATATCGGCCTCGTTTATCTTACCGTCCTCAAGACCCTTGGTCAGAGACATGAATGCCTTACCGCACTCCAGGTCTGTACCTGACAGAACAGCATCTACAGATGCGCTCTCGGCATCCGGATGAGTACCGTGCTGGTTCTTGTTATAGAAGTTGTTGATGGCATCGCAGTCAGTCAGCACGATTGCCTTGTAACCCCACTTTTCACGCAGGATATTGGTGAGCAGACGGTCGCTTGCGCAGCAGGGCTCACCCTCATAGCGGTTGTATGCGCACATAACCTCCTGTACGTTACCCTCCTCAACAAGGGCCTTGAATGCCGGCAGGTAGGTCTCCCACAGGTCACGCATTGAAACCACTGCATCATAGCGGTGACGCTGGCTCTCGGGGCCGCTGTGCACTGCATAGTGCTTGGCGCAGGCGTGGGTCTTGTAGTATTTCTTGTCATTGCCCTGCATACCCTTTACGTTGGCAACACCCAGAACGCTCATATGGTAAGGATCCTCACCGTAAGCCTCCTGACCGCGACCCCAACGGGGATCACGGAAAATGTTCACGTTGGGGCACCAGAATGTCAGCTCCGGATTGCCGGGAACGTAGTTGGCACCCATCTGTACATTAAAGATGTTGTGGTCTGAACGGTTCCAGTTGGCACGGGCCTCATCGGACACTGCACTGAATACATCATAAACCAACTGCTCGTTGAATGATGCACCCATGCCGATAGGCTGCGGGAATACTGTGTAACCACCCTGACGAACGCCGTGGCAGGCCTCTGACCACCAGTTGTATGAAGGTATGCCCAGACGGTCCACCGATACGGACTTGTTCATGATAAGTCCAACCTTCTCCTCGGGAGTGAGCAGAGACATCAGGTTATCAACTCGCTTGTCAACTTTAAGTTTGGGATTCTGGAAAGGATACTCATACTTTCCACCGCCGCATGACAGCATCAGCGCTGCTGCAGCCAAGGCAATAAAGCCTGAAATTTTTTTCATAAGCAGATATTTGTAATGTAAATTGTCCTCTTTTCTAAAAAAAGCAACGCAAATTACGCAAAAAAAACGCGTACAGCAAAATTTATTCAACTGTCAGAGTGCGGCATATGTAACCGGTAGACTGGTCCAGATATTCCACCTGAGCGCGAATCACATTATCGCCCGGTTTAAGCACCACCTTATTGTCATTCAGCAGGTCTCCGTTTACGCTCCACCGGACTGTTTTCAACGGCTGAAATCCCATGGTCAGCGTCAGTTCAATCTCCTGTCCGGCCGCGCAGTCATCGGGCACAATGATCAGAGGATCCTGCGTCACGCCGCACATGACTCCGTCCACATCGGGCAGGATGTCATGATTGCCGCGTACGGGTACCCATTTGCCGGCATCGTCCTTCATATAAAGTCTGAAACGGTCTGTCAGGTTGGGATTGACCATGAGACGTCCCACAGCCGTATATTCGTTGTACATATAACCGTCCAGTCCGGGAATCTTCAGGCTCAGATTCCATCCGTCCTGACGCACCTTGCCGTCCTTATCCTCAAGGCGGACCCTGAACTCAGCGTTCATATCCCTGGTGCTGTAGTTTGAAACCCATCCCACCAGGAACTTTATCTCTGATCCGCTTACCAGATCCACCGGCGTCACAGGAGATATACCGTAGTGCCCCTCGTGCTCATGAAATATCAGGGAGGCCACATCGTCCAGTTCAACCACAGCCGTATCGGGAGCAATTCCTATGATAGCCTCCTGGTATTCAGAGAAAGACAGATCATAATCCGGAATAGTCAGGTCAAGCGTATAGAAACCGTTGCTGTTTCCGCCCCAGCCCCAGTTTATATGCAGTTTGGAGCCATCGGTGTCATATCCGTCACAAACAAATGCATGAGCGCTTGATTCGCCTTCGCCCGCATAGTAGACCACGCGCCCTGCATCAATCTCACGCTTCATGATAGAGTACCACTCATCAAGATTATATGACGCGCGGCTGATCAGGGCCGATGACTCAGAATACGACATGAAATTCTGCAGTGCCTTGATCATATCGCTGCTCTGGGCCGATGAGGCCTCAGACGTATAGTCCATCTTTACAGCCACGCCGCAGTCATGCATCAGTTGGGCCACCTGGTACTTCTGATCGGCAGACCAGTCTGCACCCACGCTGTTGTTCATGGGCATGTAATCCCAGATATACTCGTGATCATCAATTGAATACGCAGCAATATAAGTCTGCGCAGTCGTAGTGGTATAACCGCCAATCACACCGTTACCGCGTGCCGGCCAGCGGTTGTAACGCATTATGATGGCCATTGACGTAGCCACGCAACCCGTGACTGAACGCACATTCTCACCCGTCACAATAGGACACAGGCTGTTAAACGGCGGCGCCTGATCCCAAAGCGCGGTCTTCAACTCCACCTTCCGGGCGTCAGGGGCTGACCTGTGGGTTGCAGCCCACTCGGGCCTTGACTTAACACCCTCACCGTCCCGACGTACTGCATCAATGGTGGCGGCCACACCGTCCATCCACTGCTTCAGGTTCTCAGGCATGTTGTCCTGTATGAACGCACCCTCATCGGAGTAACCTATTACAGGATTCACGCGGTCATCGGCCGCTATGATAACCCAACCGCCTTCAGGGTTGTTGAATACGTAGTACTGGGGAGCGCTCTGTGCGTCACGTGATGCGGCACGCTGGGCCGAGCTCTGCTGTACGGGCGCCTGCTTCATTCCCAAAACGCTCTGGGCATATCTGGCGGCCACATCGGGGTGCACAAACTCAGCCCTGACTCCAAGAGACAGAACCAACGCCATTGCCAGAATCAGAACCCTTCTCATAGTGCCATTATCAAACCGTTGTCATTACGCCTGTCAATCAGCCAGGCTGTTCCCTCCTCACTCTTGATGCACTCCATCTTTGAGGTAAATCCAAATCTTTTGGATATTCCCATAAAGTTGAATGCAACCGTATACTCATGTCCCACCAGAGGTTCATCGGGGCAGTCATAAACCAGCACCGTGAGGAC
>JAFXMB010000008.1 GCA_017530735.1 Bacteroidaceae bacterium
ACCCGCTATTACGGCAAGTTTGCCCTGATACCGGTTCTGGAGCCCTCATCACAGCAGGAGGCTTATGATATGATGTCATATGCATATGACCTGTCGGAGTCTCTCAAACTGCCGGTGCTGATGCGTACCGTTACCCGTCTGGCCCACTCCCGCGCCGTTGTGTCTCTCAAGGACAAACGTAATCAGAATGACCTCAATCCGGTAAGCGGTGTCCGTGACTGGGTACTGCTGCCCGCTATCGCCAAGCGCCGCTACGCATCACTGCTGGAGCGTCAGCCGGAGATTATGCGTCTGTCGGTGGAGTCACCGTTCAACAGTTTCAAGGCCCAGGCCAAGCGCTTCAAGATGGGCGCCATTGCCTGCGGTAACGCTTTCAACTACCTCTCTGAGTGCTATCCGGAAGGCATACCTTTCCCGGTACTCAAGATTTCACAGTACCCCATACCTGCCGAGACCATACGTACTCTTGCCGAGCAGTGTGACTCAATCATGGTAATTGAGGACGGCCAGCCCTTTGTTGAGGAGCAGGTTGCAGGTATACTCCCTTCAGACTGCAAGATCATTGGCCGTCTGACCGGAGAACTTCCCCGTCAGGGAGAACTCAACCCCGATATCATAAAGGCCGCCTTAGGTCTGGCTCCGCTGCCGCATCCCGAGGTTGCCAAGAATGTAGTGGCCCGTCCGCCCGCCCTCTGTCAGGGTTGCGGTCACCGCTCTGTATATGAGGCAATAAACATTGTGCTCAAGGATTACAAGACAGCCAAGGTGTTCGGTGACATAGGTTGCTATACACTGGGTGCCCTGCCTCCTTTCCAGGCTCTTGACAGCACAGTGGATATGGGTGCCAGCATCACCATGGCCAAGGGTGCCGCCGATGCAGGCGTGTTCCCGGCAGTGGCCATCATAGGTGACAGCACATTCACCCACTCCGGCATGACCGGTCTGCTGGATGCCGTTAATGAGAACTCTCCCATCACAATCATCATATCCGATAACCTGACCACCGGCATGACCGGCGGACAGGACAGCGCCGGCACCAACAAGTTTGAGGCTATATGCCGCGGTATAGGTGTTGACCCGGATCACCTTAAGGTGGTTGTTCCACTGCCCCAGAACATGGAGGAGATTACACGCACCCTGCGTGAGGAGATTGAGTATCAGGGCCTGTCGGTTATCATACCGCGCCGTGAATGTATCCAGACACTTGCCCGTAAGGCAAAGGCTAAAGCAGCACAGAAATGAAGACAGATATAATACTTGCAGGCGTAGGAGGACAAGGTATCCTCTCTATCGCAACAGTTATAGGTCAGGCCGCCCTTGAGGAGGACCTCTACATCAAGCAGGCCGAGGTTCACGGAATGAGCCAGCGCGGTGGTGACGTGCAGTCCAACCTGCGCATATCGGACCAGCCCATTGCAAGTGACCTGATATCTCTTGGTCAGGCCGATATCATAATTGCCATGGAGCCCATGGAGGCCCTGCGTTACAAGCAGTACCTGAGCAAGGACGGATGGGTAATCACATCATCCAACCCCTTTGTGAACATAAGCAACTATCCTGACAAGGATGCCATCATAGCCGAACTCAAGGAGCTGGGTAACGTTATCCTTATAGATACCGATGAGCTGGGTAAGGAGCACAAGATGCCCAAGGCTGTCAACATGATCCTGCTGGGAGCCGCATCAAAGGCACTCAAGAGCATAAGCTTTGACAAACTGTGCCAGAGCGTACGCACCATATTCGGTGCCAAGGGTGATGCAATTGTAGACATGAACATAAAGGCCCTTGAGATAGGCCGTAACTGTGAATAATAACACCGATGAAAACGCTGATTCCTGCAAACGTAATAGATGATTATCTGAAGAGTATAGAGATAACTGACCTTAACAAGGCTTCAATCCGCCAGGTGCTGGCATGTGAGTTGAACGCCGAGAAGGTAACCGGTCAGGAGTTTATCCACTTTGAGATGGGTGTTCCCGGCATTCCGCCGGCAGCCGTAGGCGTCAAGGCTCAGAAAGAGGCCCTGGACCGCGGTGTGGCTTCAAAGTACCCCAACATAGAGGGTATTCCCGAACTCAAGGAGCAGGCAGCACGTTTTGTCAAGGCTTTCATCAACACCGATATCCTGCCCGGTCACTGCACCCCCACATGCGGCGCAATGCAGGGTACCTTTGCAGCATTCCTGCTATGCTCACAGATTGATCCTAAAAAGGACACCATCCTCTACATAGATCCCGGATTCCCCGTTCAGAAGATGCAGGCTCAGGTGATGGGTGTCAAGACCGCTCAGTTTGACGTGGCCGATTTCCGTGCAGAGAAACTGGCTCCCAAGCTGGAGAGTTATCTCAAGCAGGGCAACATATGCTGTATTGTTTACAGCAACCCCAACAACCCCAGTTGGATGTGCCTTACCGAGAGTGAGATCAAAACCATCGGTGAATTGGCAACAAAATATGATACTATCATCCTTGAGGACCTGGCTTACATGACCATGGATTTCCGTCGTGAGGGTCTGGGCATTCCTTTCAAGGCTCCCTACCAGATCAGCGTATCACACTATACCGACAACTATATCATGATGCTCAGCGGCAGTAAGATATTCAGTTACGCCGGCGAGCGTATCGCTGTTGCCTGCATATCGGACAAACTCTATGAGCGTCATTTTGAGACTCTGCAGAAACGTTACAACATATCCCGCTTTGGAGCAGTCTACGCATACGATATGCTTTACGCCATGTCATCGGGCGTAACCCACTCCGTTCAGTGCGCCATGGCTGCCATGCTCAAGGCTGCATGTGACGGTGAGTACCAGTTCCGCGAGGATATCCGCGAGTATGCACGCCGCACCGAGAAGATCAAGGCCGCCCTGCTGCGCAACGGATTCAACATCACATACGATAAGGATCTGGAGGAGCCGGTAAGCAACGGTTTCTTCTTTACGTTCGGATATAACCTGCCCGACGGCACTCCCATGGAGGGTGGCCAGCTGCTGCATGAGCTGCTCTACTTTGGAATAAGCGGAATTGTGCTTTCATCAACCGGAAGCAACCGCCAGGGCATCCGCGGCTGCTCATCAAACATCCGCGATGACCAGTTCCCCGTCCTTGAGGAGCGCCTCCGTCTCTTCAACGAGGCTCACAAGTGAGTAATCAGACTGGAATAAAACCGGCGGGTAAGACGTATTTTTAGTATCTTGCCGTTCTATAACCGGATAAGCTGAAAGTAGGATGAGAACTGAGCAGGAACTGGCCCGCTTGTGTACTGCAGGCGATAGGGAGGCGCAAGGCGAACTCTATGTGCAGTATGCTTCCCGCCTGTATGCTCTGTGCTACCGATACGTAGCAGACCGGGAAGAGGCCCAGGACCTGATGCATGACGCCATGATAAAGGCTATGGACAGTTTCCGATCTTTCAGTTATTCCGGTGAGGGATCACTTTACGCATGGCTGAGACGGCTCACTGTCAACGTCGTGATTGACCACCTGCGCCACGTGAGCAGACTGAGACTGGTACCGCTCGATCAGACTATGGAACCGGACAGTCAGGAGGCCGATGACGATGCCGCCGATAACATACCGGCCCAGGCTATGATTGATATGGTCGCCTCTCTTCCATCAGTAAAACGTATGGTATTCAACATGTACTGCATAGACGGTTTCAGCCATAAGGATATTGCCGCAGCCATAGGAATCACTGAGAAAGGTTCGGCATCCATACTGGCCAAAGCCCGTGCACAACTAAGGAACGCCGTAAATGATTATCTTAAAAGGACAAGGCAATGAAACAGTTGGAAGATAAATTCAGGGAACGCCTGGAGGGTTATGAGATGAAACTGCCCCCCATGGACCAGCAGGCTTTCTGGGACAGGAAAGCAAACCATGAACGTGCCGCCAAACGCCGTCGTTCGTTCTTATCGGTTGCAGTAGGGTTGCCCGCTGCCGCCGCCATTCTGATTGTCCTGGTTATGAGCATAAACCTTCTCTCAATACAAAAGCCGGCTGTATCCGATGAGTCAGAACTGTTTGCCCAACTGACCACACCTATGGTAACCATAGCATCAGGAGCCGAAATCATGGAGATTGCATGCATTGAAGATGTAGACCAGGATAACATGACATCATCAGATTACAAATCTCTGGAATTTGAAGAAGATGTGTTCATGTTGGTTGAAAAAATGCCTGAATTCCCCGGTGGAACCACAGCACTGACTGACTATCTCAAGGAAGAGACAATATACCCTGAACAGGCTCGTGAAGACAGCATACAAGGAAGGGTACTGCTCTCTTTCGTTGTTGAAAAGGATGGCTCCATATCCAATCCTACCGTTGTGAAGAGTTCCGGAAACAACAGGCGTAACCCTGAAAACTCAGACCTGTTTGATCAACTGGACGCTGAGGCCTTGCGTGTATTGTCCCAGATGCCCAAATGGAATCCCGGAATGGACAACGGGGCTCTATGCCGCGTGCAATACGCCATTCCCATAAACTTCAGGCTGAATTAAATCAAAAGACTTCCTTAAACCGCAGGCAGGCTGTTGCCGTTGATCTTGCGGTAAATATCAAGGGCATAGACATCAGTCATACCGCTTATGTAGTCCAGTACTGCAAGTATGCGGGTGTAGATGTCCTGTGCATTTATATCGTACTGGCTTGAAACACGGCCTATAAGCAGCTTTGAATACTCGCGCTCCGGGTTCAGCACAGCCTCGACCATCAGGTCAAGCAGGGTGCTGATGATGCGGAAACCCGCCAGTTCAACTTCCAACACGTCACGTGAGCGGTATATCTTACGGACCGACAGTTCGGCACACCTGCGGTAGGCCTCCCTTGGAGTGGGGCTGATATGCTTTATGAGTGACTCGCTGAATGTTCCGTCCAGTATTTCCTGCTCGTTCTCCAGGAAAACATGGGTGCATTCATCTACCAATACTCCTACCAGTTTGGAGCGCAGGTATGATACCTTCTCATTCACATCGGTCACCATACCAATGATGCTCTGGGCATGTTCCTGATCGGCCGGTTCCAGAAAATCCATCATAAGACTGATGGTCTGCTCAGTAGACAGCAGTTTGAGTTTATGGGCATCCTCAAGGTCCATCAGCAGGTAGCATATGTCATCGGCTGCTTCAACCAGCCATACCAGAGGATAGCGGACATACTTAAGCGGCTGTCCGGGTTCTGAAAGACGGATTATTCCCAATTCATCGGCTATTTGGGCAAAGATCGGGGCCTCGCTCTCAAAGAATCCGAACTTATGCTTGCCGTTGGCCAGTATTGACTCATAGGGATATTTAACGATCGATGCCAACGTGGAATAGGTCATGGCGAATCCACCCTTGCGGCGTCCTATGAACTGATGTGCCAGCAGACGGAATGCGTTGGCGTTACCTTCAAAGTTTATGATATCGGTCCATTGGCAGGGATGGGAGGCAAACTGGGCCTCAAGAGACTGCCCCTTTCCTTCGGTGAAATAGGCCGAAATGGCCTTCTCGCCCGAATGACCGAAAGGCGGATTGCCCATGTCGTGAGCCAGACAGGCTGCCGATACTATATTACCTATCTCGGTTATGTTGGTGTCGGCCAGTTCAGGGTGCTTTCTGATGATACCGCGTGAGACGTTATTGCCCAGCGAGCGGCCTACACACGCCACCTCCAGGCTGTGAGTAAGACGGTTATGCACAAAAACGCTGCCCGGCAGCGGGAACACCTGGGTCTTGTTCTGCAGCCTGCGGAAGGGTGCCGAGAAAATGAGACGGTCATAATCCCTGAGAAAAGCCGAGCGGTCATCCTTATGGGCGGACTCAATACCCTCCATGCCCAGACGCTTTGCCGAAATAAGTCTTTGCCAATCCATTATCAGAATCTCTTTGTTTCAAAATTAGTGGTTTTTCAGATTATTTCTGCTTTAGTTGGCGGTATATTTGTTATTTTCGCTGTGCAAAACCAAATCCCTAGCCAGTATGGAGGTAAAGATAATCAACCGTTCGCATCACCCGCTTCCGGAGTATGCTACACCGCAGTCTGCAGGAGTGGATCTCAGGGCTAATCTTGACGAGCCCGTAGTAATGAAACCTATGGAGCGCCGTCTCATACCCACCGGACTGTTTATCTCACTGCCGGCCGGATTCGAGGCTCAGGTACGCCCCCGCAGCGGCCTGGCAATCAAGAAGGGTATCACAGTACTGAACACTCCCGGTACCATAGATGCCGATTATCGCGGCGAGATAGGCGTAATCCTTATCAACCTGTCACAGGATGATTTCACAGTCAATGACGGCGAGCGTATTGCCCAAATGGTGATTGCACGTCACGAGCAGGCCGAGTGGATTAAGGTGGAGACGCTCGATGAGACCGAACGCGGTGCAGGCGGATTCGGACACAGCGGAGTATAAGAAACATCTGATGAAAAAGGGACTTGTCATAATCTTATCCGTGCTTACAGTGATGGTCGCAGTTGTTTCATGCGGCTCGGCCCGTCACGCATCTGCAGACCCTTTGTCCGACAGCGCGCTGAACGGATACGCAGGTGACTACTTCTTCCGTGAGGGAGTCAGACTGTACAATGAGGGCCAGATGGATGCTGCCATGGACCTTATGTCCCGAAGCCTTGATTACGATACTGCATCGGCAGCCACCTGCTACTGCATGGCACAGTACTACATGTCATTGCGTGACAGGGCCCTGCTTGAGAAATACAACCCTCAGGCACAGCAACTCTTGGAGAGAGCCGTACGTCTGGTTCCGGACAATTACTGGTATCGCCGTCTGCTGGCGGTAAACTATCTGCGTGAAGGTCGTCAGGCCGATGCCATCGGCCAATATGAGGAGATAGCACACCGGTTCCCCGGCAGAACGGATGTTCTCTTAACCCTGGCAGGCCTATATGACGATGCCGGTGATTATGAGAAGGAACTTCGCGCCCTGGAGCGTTACGGCCGTCTTGAGGATGTGGCCGATGAACTTAAGTTCCAGCGCTTTGTATGCTATCTGCAGATGGGTGAACTGGACTCAGCCTATTATGAGTCTGACAATCCGGCCGAGGTGATTGAACTTCTCATGAGCACCACCCGAGACATGATTGAGAAGGCCGAGACCAATCTGGACAAGATCAGATGCCGTCAACTGCTGGATGTTGTGATGAGTTTCTGTGACGTGGTATCATCACATGAGCCGCAACTGGCCGAGGCCTACACGCAGAAATCAATAGGCTACTTCTGGATGGGTGAGAACGAAGAGGCGCTTGACGCCCTGACCAGGGGTCTTAAGAAAGTTAATACCGACCGGGACAAAGCCATGCTCTACAATCTGAGGGGTGACTACTACCACACGCTTGGTGAAAAGCAGAAGATGTATGCCGATTATGACTCCACGCTCATCTATGACCCCGACAACATAAACGTATTGAACAACTACGCCTATTACCTTTCTGTCGAAGGCAGAGACCTTAAGAAAGCCTTGGCCATGAGCGCCAAGACCCTTGAGGCCGAACCGCTGAATTCAACATATCTGGATACCTATGCCTGGATACTCTTCAAGATGAAAAAGTACAAGGAGGCATTGGGATATATGGAGAAGGCTATGAGATATCTTGACAGGGACAACCCTGAGGTATACGAGCATTACGGAGACGTGCTGTTCATGTGCGGAGAGAAGGAGAAGGCGCTTGAGAACTGGCACAAAGCATTGCAGGCCAACAGCACATCGGCCACATTGGATCAGAAAATCAAACAGCAGAAATATCTGGAATGAGATCATTACGCTACATATTACCCGTTCTGATTGCCGCACTGTTTCTGGGCGGTTGCCGTTCACAGTCGGCACTAAAGAAACAGAAGGCAAAAGAGGAACAGGAGAGTGCGCGTATGATCCACTCCCTTCTGGAGGCTCCCCCTGTACAGGAACTTACGGCCAGCCTCTCACTGAACCTGTCCGGTACCAAGGTGAGCGGACAGTTAAGGATGCGCCGCGGCCGCAGTATCCAGATAAGCGCCAGTATGCTGGGTCTGGTTGAGGTTGCGCGCATAGAGTTCCTGCCTGAGATGGTTGTGATAATGGACAAGTTCCACAACCTGTACTCCGTATGCCATTACGCCGACATCCCGTTACGCAATGAACTTGGATTGGACTTTGAAACTGTACAGGCATTCCTGTGGAACCGCCTTTTTGCCCCCGGCAGCAATGGTCAGGTCAGTGCTTCCAGCCGTTTGCGTGTAGACAGGACCGATCAGGACAAGAATACGTATATCAGGGACAGTGAATACGGATATGAGTTCAAGGTAAACCCCGACGAGCTTATAGAATCTCTCACAAAGACCGGAAACGGATTCCGTTTCAATGTTGATTACGATGATTTCACCGCACTTTCGGGCAAGTGGAAGTATCCGTTGCGCGTCAACTTCCATGTCAACGCATCGGGTAAGGATATAGACGTATCGGCCAAGATGTCATCGGTATCGACCGATAAAAAAAACTGGCCTGACCGCACACAGGTTACCCGCCGTATGAAGCAGGTATCCCTTGATGAATTGCTGGATAATATTGATCTATGATGAAAAGAAACATAATCCTGCTGTTACTGCTCTGCATCCCCCTGCTCATAGAGGGACAGACCAATTCCGTCATTGAGAAGATGCGTAAGGAACGCGCCGAAATGGAGGAGCAGATAGCCCGTCAGGAGAAGATTCTTACCAGCACAGAGTCCAATATCACCAGTCAGGTAAGCAATCTGAACATCATCTCCGCCAAACTCAAGGAGCGCACCAAACTGCTTGACAAGACCCGCAGTGAGATCCGCTCGCTGGACCGTGAGACCACCCGCCTGGAGAAAGAGATACAGCAACTTGAAAAGGAGCACCAGCAATGCAAGGACCGCTATGCCGAAGCCTGCCGGTTCTACCAGCACCAGAACTCCAGTTTCAATCCCCTCACATTCATACTGGCAACAGAATCCTTCCGTGAGATGAGCCGCCGCGCCCGTTACGTGAGTGAATACTCCAACTCATTGCAGGAAATGGCCGATGAAATCACCCAAAAAGTGGATACTCTAGAGAACCGCAAGGCTCAGATAGAACTTGTAAGGAAAGAGAAGGACGAACTGCGCAAGGTGCAGCAGAAAAATGAGGAAGAGGCCCGAAAAGAGGAGAAACAGCAGAAAACCCTGGTCAACCAGCTCAAGAACAAACGCACAAACCTTAAAAAAGAGATAGCCGCCCAGCAGAAGAAGATGGATGCACTCTCCAAGGAGATTGACCGCCAGATACAACTTGCCCTCAAGGAGGAGAAGGCCAAAACTCCTGACAAGGTTCAGTCTCCCGAGGATATCAAACTGTCGGGCACCTTTGAGAGCAACAAAGGCCGCCTGCCCATGCCTATCACCGGTGCTTATCTGGTTGTGGGTGAATACGGCGTACAGAACGTAGCCGGGATGAAGGACGTAAAGCAGAACAATCTGGGTCTTGACATACAGGGACAGGACGGAGCACAGGCCAGAGCGGTATTTGACGGCACCGTCTCATCCATTTTCCAACAGGGAAAAGGACAGATAGGAGTTCTTATCCGTCACGGTTCGTACATATCGGTATACTGCAATCTGAGCGAGACCAGACTCAAGAAAGGTGACAAGGTCAAGACGGGTGACATAGTAGGTAACATACAGACATCCGAAAACGGAACCCCCATACTTCACTTCCAGCTCCACAAAGAGAGCACAAGACTCAATCCTTCAGACTGGTTGCGCCGCTGATAATTAGGAAAAAATGAGTAAATTTGCAGTCCAAAACGACAACGTATGATTACAGCAGATCAACTCAAAGACGTACTTGACCGCACAGAAGCCCTGAAACGCTATCTGAACATAGACTCCAAACTCATTCAGGTTGAGGAGGAGCAGTTGCGCACACAGGCTCCCGGATTCTGGGATGACCCCAAGAAGGCAGAAATCCAGATGAAGAAAGTCAAGGACCTTCAAAGCTGGATTGACGGTTACAAGCAGGTCAAGGCTCTGGCCGATGAACTGCAACTTGCCATGGACTTCTACAAGGAGGATTTGGTAACCGAGCAGGAGGTCGATGACAACTACGCCAAGGCAATAGCCGCCGTAGAGTCATTGGAACTCAAGAACATGCTTCGCGAGGAGGCCGATGAGATGGACTGCGTGCTCAAGATAAACTCAGGTGCCGGCGGTACCGAGAGTCAGGACTGGGCCTCCATGCTCATGCGTATGTACATGCGTTGGGGTGAGGAGAACAACTACAAGGTTACCGTTGCCAACCTGCAGGACGGCGATGAAGCCGGAATCAAGCAGGTGACCATGGAGATAGAGGGACCGTTTGCATACGGCTACCTTAAGGGAGAGAACGGAGTACACCGTCTGGTTCGCGTATCACCTTACAACGCTCAGGGCAAGCGCATGACATCATTTGCCAGCGTCTTTGTAACCCCGCTTATTGATGACTCCATTGAGGTTGACATCAATCCCGCACTCATGAGTTGGGATACATTCCGCAGCGGTGGCGCCGGCGGTCAGAACGTGAACAAGGTTGAATCTGGCGTACGTCTGCGTTACCAGTTCAAAGATCCCTATACCGGTGCTGAGGAGGAGATCCTTATTGAAAACACCGAGACCCGTGACCAGCCCAAGAACAAGGAGCGTGCCCTGCAGCACCTGCGTTCCATACTGTATGACAAGGAACTGCAGCATCGCATGGCCGAGCAGGAAAAGATAGAGGCCGGCAAGAAAAAGATTGAGTGGGGCTCACAGATCCGCTCATATGTATTTGATGACCGTCGTGTAAAGGATCACCGCACAGGTTACCAGACATCCGATGTAAACGGCGTAATGGACGGACACATAGACGGTTTCATCAAGTCATATCTGATGTCATTTGCCGAGTCCCAGGAAAAACAGATGTAATAATCCTTTAAACCAATAACACTAATACTATGGCAATAGAGATTGAACGTAAGTTCCTGGTAAAAGGAACAACCTACAAGACTCAGGCATATGACCACTATGAGATTCTTCAGGGTTATATAGCCCATGAGAACGGCCGCTCGGTACGCGTACGCATCACCGACAAGGAAGCCATACTCACAATCAAAGGTCCCTCAGACAACAAGGGCATGAGCCGTTACGAGTGGAATCACCTTATCTCAGTTGATGAGGCCCGTGAACTCTTTGAACTGCACCAGAGCGGAGCGATTGAAAAAACACGCTACCTGGTACACAGCGGCCCCCATGTATTTGAGGTCGATGAGTTCCATGGTGAGAATGAGGGTCTTGTCATGGCCGAGGTTGAGCTCAATTCAGAGAACGAGACATTCATTAAGCCCGATTTCATCGGCAAAGAGGTAACCGGCGACCACCGTTATTACAACGCATATCTGGCCACCAATCCCTACAAGACCTGGAATAAGGATTGATTATCTCTTTTTTCTGAAGATGCCCTGGATTGCAAAGTAGCCGATGGCTGCGCCAACCAGCACGCCTATCGTATCGGCCAAAAGGTCTGCCCACTCACCGCTTCTTCCCTGTGTCAGTTCCATCTGGGCTATCTCCATAAGACCGCCCAGCGCTATCGGAGCAAAGATGCCCAATATGATTATTTTAACCCAGTTAAGATTCTCATGATGACGCAGATACTCTATCCAGATTATCAGTTCCAATCCCAGATACATGCACACATGTACAACCTTGTCTATGCCTGTAATGGGATCCAACTTGGTTTGGGGAGGGTTGAAAAGTGACAGAAACAGTATGGCTGCTATTACAAGCAGTGAGAGCGGATATTTTCTGATGAAATATAACATGCCGCAAAAATAACCAATTATACCATAACACAATGTCTAAAGACCATTTCTACTTTAACCGCAATGACAGAATCGTAGCCATAATACTGTTGTCTGTCATCATAATTGCCAATATAATCCGGAACCCGTGGAATCCGCCTGTCCCTGATGACAGCGTGGATACGGATTCTTTGGTTCATGTTCCCGATACTTTCAGGCGTATAGTTTACATCAGGGATACCGTAAGGAGAAAATGGTATGTCTGGGATACCGTGAAGGTACAGGTAAAGAGTGTCCCATACACAGCCAAGAGCAGACCTCTTGAGCCGCTTGACCTGAATTCGGCCGACAGTACGGAACTTGTAAAACTTCCGGGCATAGGACCTGCCAACGCATTGAAAGTCATAAGATACCGTGAAAGGCTGGGCGGCTACTCTGATATCCGGCAACTGACAGAGATAGAAGGGCTGCCCGATTCATTGATGAAATGGTTCATTATTACCGATACCATACCCGTAAGAAAGATTCCGGTAAACAAAGCAACTATTGCCCAACTGCGCCGTCACCCCTATCTTGATTTCTATCAGGCGCGCGCCATTGTGGAGTATCGCAATGAGAGGGGAATAATAAAAGGTCCCGAGCAGCTCTCTTTCATGGAAGAGTTCACCGCTCAGGATCTTATAAAATTGGAGCCCTATCTTGATTTCGGGCAGGATCAATAACCGGCCAGTTTCTTTATCTTCATGGGAATATCCTTGTTGTCTATCTGACCTGTGAACTGCTCAGCTCCTGCGCCTATTGCAAATACGGGAACGTAACTGCCCGAATGGCAACCTGCAGCCCAACTGATCTGGGCACACTCGGTCATTACACGTGCAGCCTCATCGGCCATCTTGGAAACCTCAAAGTACTTACCCTCCTCGAGTGCGCCGGGACCCATACCAAAGGTCTCAACATATGCGCTCTTAAGGCTGGCGGTCTGCTTGTCGGTAAGTTCAATCTTGTCCCAGAAACCAAAGTTATCCTTGAGTTCCTTCTCAACTTCCTCCCAGGTAAGGATATCACCTATCTCACGTCCCATCTTTTCAAGATGTGCAGAGAAAGCATCCTTACTCATCTTCTGATACTGCAGAACCTTAAGGTTGGTCTTGTAGTCACCGGCAGTAAGTCCAAGACCTCCGGTCTCATGATCGGCGGTAATGACTATAAGAGTCTCTTTCTTGTGCTTGAGATAGAAATCATAGGCAACCTTGATGGCCTCGTCAAAATCAAGCATCTCGCGGATGTATGCACCGGGATCATTGGCATGGCAGGCATTATCAATACGGCCGCCCTCCATCATCATGAAGAATCCCTTCTTGGGCTCTTTCATCATAAAGTCTATTGCAGCCTCGGTAACCTGGGCAAGTTTAAGGTCGCCCTCTTTCTGATCGATAGAGTAAGCCAGTGCATGGTCACTCTTGGAATCCTTGTCAAAAAGAATGATTTTATCGGTCGATGCGGCCTTCTGCTTGTACTCGTCATATCCGCGTACAACAGTGTATCCGGCGTTCTCTGCCTTTACATAGTTATCCTGGTCATTTTCATCACGTGCTGAGGGCTGACGGAACTCGGCACCGCCAAAGAACTCAAATCCTGAATCACTCAGCTGGTTTCCAATCTGGTGATACATGTTGCGGTGACGGGTGTGGCCGTAGAAACTGCCCGGGGTTGCATGGTCAATAGAGCATGAAGTTCCAATGGCTACGCGGATACCTTTCTTATGGGCCATCTCGGCAATAGTAACAACCGGAGTCTCACGGTCAGGCAGCAGACCCAGAACGTTGTTATCGGTCTTCTGACCTGATGCCAATGCTGTTCCTGCAGCTGAACTGTCAGTAACGTCACTATTGGCAGAGTAGGTTATAACAAGTCCTGTGTAAGGGAACTGGGTAAAGCACAGAGGCTTGTATCCGTACTTACCTTCAATATCCTGCAGGTAGTACTGGATACCCATAACCTGGTTGGTTCCCATTCCGTCACCAATAAAATAAAACACATACTTGGGGCCTTTCTTTGCGGATGCTGTCAATACCAACAGCATCATGGCCAGAATCAAAGTGACTTTCCTTTTCATAAACATCTGTTATTTGATTATTTCCATTGATATTATCCTGATATCCTTGCGCGGACGGTCATTCATATCGGTTCCGGCCTGCTCTATCTTGTATACAGCCTTCATACCGTCTATAACCTCTCCGAATACGGTATAATCATTGTCCAGGAACGGAGTGCCACCATCGCTCATATAAGCGTCAACCTGCTCCTCGGTGAACTTGAACGGTCCCTGCTCATTAAAAATCTCATTGGTCTTGGCGTTGAGTTCCTCCTGCAGTTTCATTATACCGTCGTTATCACCGGCCATCTGCATTTTCATAATTGAATCCATGTTCTGGGCAACCAGCCTGTCAAAGATACCCTGACCCTGCTTCTGGCGAAGTTGCTTCTCCATATCCTGAAGTTCATACTTGTTATAGGTCTTACCTGTTACGATATAGAACTGTGAACCCGATGACTTACGCTCAGGATTTACCTGGTCAGCCTGACGGGCTGCACTCAGAGCTCCACGCTTATGGAAGTACTTGGGATAAACAAACTCGGCAGGAATTGTATAACCGGGGCCGCCGGCACCCAACTGGACGCCCTTCTCGGCATTCTTGGACTCAGGATCACCAGCCTGTACCATAAAGTCCTTGATTACGCGATGAAACAGGATGCTGTCATAGTAATGCTCATTGACCAGCTTAATGAAATTATCCCTGTGCTGGGGAGTTTCATTATAAAGTTTAATGGTGATATCACCAACTGTGGTCTTGATAAGAACCTTGGTTTCGTCCTGGGCTGTCTGAGCCTTTGCGTTCTGCGAAGATGCACCGCCGCATGAGTTAATTGTTGCTGCCATCAGAATGAGTGCTAATAATTTGTATTTCATTGTTAGGGTTAATCTGTGTTCAATGACAAAGGTATCCAATTTTTCTTACCTTTGCAATAACTAATCAATTCGGGGATTATGAAGATAGCAGTAGCGGGAACAGGATATGTAGGACTTTCACTGGCCACTTTGCTGGCTCAGCACAACACAGTATCGGCAGTAGATGTAATCAAGGAGAAGGTTGATATGATCAACAACCGTAAATCTCCCATCCAGGATGACTATATCGAGCAGTATCTGGCTGAGAAAGAGTTGGACCTTACCGCAACATTAGACGGTGAAAAGGCATATTCCGATGCCGATTTCGTTGTGATAGCCGCTCCTACAAACTATGACAGCAAGAAGAATTTCTTTGATACAAGCCATGTGGAGGAGGTGATAGACCTGGTGCTTAAGGTAAATCCCGATGCAATCATGGTCATTAAGTCAACCATTCCCGTAGGATATACCGAGAGCGTACGTGAAAAGTTCTCATACCGTGAGCGCCTGCAGGACGGTACCATGAAGGTGGTTGTTCCCAATATCATATTCGCTCCGGAGTTTCTGCGTGAGAGCAAGGCTCTTTACGATAACCTCTATCCGTCCAGAATCATCGTTGGATTCGATAAAAAAGTTCCGCGTCTGGAGGAGGCTGCACATACCTTTGCACGCTTGCTGCAGGAGGGAGCCATCAAGGAGAATATTGATACCCTCTATATGGGAACTACCGAGGCTGAGGCCGTCAAGCTGTTTGCCAACACCTATCTTGCACTGCGCGTAAGTTTCTTCAACGAACTTGATACATATGCTGAAATGAAGGGTCTTGATACGCGCGCCATCATAGACGGTGTAGGCCTGGATCCGCGTATCGGCAACCACTATAACAACCCTTCATTCGGTTACGGAGGCTACTGCCTGCCTAAGGATACAAAACAGCTCCTGGCCAATTATAATGATGTTCCTGAGAACCTTATTCAGGCTATCGTGGACAGCAATCGTACCCGTAAGGATTTCATTGCCGACCGCGTGCTTGAAAAGGCTGGTTATTATACTGCCAACAGCGCATGGAACGAGGCTTCCGAAAAGGTAATTACCGTAGGTGTTTACCGCCTGACCATGAAATCAAACTCAGACAACTTCCGTCAGAGTTCCATTCAGGGTGTAATGAAACGCGTTAAGGCCAAGGGAGCCAAGGTGATCATCTATGAGCCCACTCTCAAGGACGGTGACACATTCTTTGGCAGCGAGATAGTAAACAACCTGGATGAATTCAAGCGCCGTTGCAACTCTATCATAGCCAACCGCTACGACTCCTGTCTGGACGATGTTCAGGATAAGGTCTATACACGAGACCTGTTCCGTCGCGACTGATAACATTTGATTAAAAACAGAAAGGGGTGACCGGACCAGCCGATCACCCCTTTCTTCTATCAAGTCTAATCAATTTTCTCTTGTGGGAAGATCCATGTCAAGGAAGTTGTTACGGGAAGCCTGAAGGCGCTCGTACTCCTCCTTGTCACCTACTATGATCTTCTCGAACTCACGCAGGCCGGTACCGGCAGGAATCAGGTGACCGCAGATAACGTTCTCCTTCATACCCAGCAGGCTGTCGCTCTTACCGTTGATGGCGGCCTCATTCAGGACCTTGGTGGTCTCCTGGAATGATGCGGCTGACATGAAGCTCTGAGTAGCCAGAGCAGCACGTGTGATACCCTGCAGGATCTGAGTTGATGTAGCAGGACGTGCCTCCTGAGCCTGAACCAGCTTGAGGTCCTTACGCTTAAGCTGTGAGTTCTCGTCACGGAGCTTACGTGCGGTTACCATCTGACCGGCAAACAGGTTCTCACTGTCACCCGGATCGGTAACAACATACTTGCCCCAGATGCGGTCGTTCTCCTCCATGAACTCCAGCTTGTCTACAACCTGCTGTGCCAGGAAGCGGGTATCACCCGGCTCGTCGATCTCGACCTTACGCATCATCTGACGTACTATGATCTCAAAGTGCTTATCGTTGATCTTAACACCCTGCAGACGATATACATCCTGTACCTCGTTTACGATATACTCCTGTACGGCTGTGGGGCCCTTGATGGCAAGAATATCGCTAGGTGTGATGGCACCGTCAGACAGCGGTGTTCCGGCACGTACATAGTCACCCTCCTGTACCAGAATCTGCTTGGACAGGGCAACCAGATACTTGCGCTCATCGTCTGTACGTGATACTACAGATATCTCACGGTTACCACGCTTGATCTTACCCATGTGAACGGTACCGTCAATTTCTGATACCACTGCGGGGTTAGACGGGTTACGTGCCTCAAAGAGCTCGGTAACACGGGGCAGACTACCGGTGATATCACCAGCCTTACCCTGAACACGAGGAATCTTAACCAGAATGTCACCGGCAGAGAGCTGCTGACCATCCTTGATGACCACGTGACCGCCTACAGGCAGGTTGTAAGAACGCAGAACCTCACCCTTAGGTCCGATGATATCGGCTGAAGGTATCTTTGTTCTATCCTTGGTCTCAGTGATGATGATCTCCTCAAGGCCGGTAGCCTCATCGGATTCAATCTTATATGTTACGTTAGCGATAACGTCTGTAAGCTTAACCTTACCGGTAACCTCAGTGATGATAAGAGCGTTGAACGGATCCCAGGTAGCAATCATGTCACCCTTCTTAACGGTAGCACCGCTCTTTACGAACAGCTTTGAACCGTAAGGCAGAGTGTGTGTTGAGAGTGCAATGCCTGTGTTCTCATCAATGAACTTAACCTCACCAAGACGACCTACTACAATCTGAATCTTGTTTCCGTCATCGGCTGTAGCATCAACAGTACGAACCTCCTCGAACTCAATGCGGCAGTCATACTTGGCTGTCAGGCTTGAGTTGGCTGCAATGTTAGATGCGGTACCACCGGCGTGGAATGTACGCAGAGTCAGCTGTGTACCAGGTTCACCGATTGACTGGGCGGCGATAACACCTACAGCCTCACCCTTCTCTACCAGACGGCCTGTTGCCAGGTTACGTCCGTAGCACTTGGCGCATACACCGCGCTTGCTTTCGCAGGTGAGCACTGAACGGATCTCAACGCTTTCAATAGGTGACTCATCAATCTTCTTGGCAATCTCCTCGGTAATCATCTCACCGTCGGCAACCAGAAGTTCACCGGTGGTAGGATGTATAACGTCATGAACCGATACACGGCCCAGAATACGTTCGTAAAGTGAAGCAACAACCTCCTCGTTCTCCTTAAGGGCGGTGCAAACCAGACCACGCAGAGTACCGCAGTCCTCCTCGGTGATGATCACATCGTGTGATACGTCAACAAGACGACGTGTCAGATAACCGGCATCGGCTGTCTTAAGAGCGGTATCGGCAAGACCCTTACGGGCACCGTGTGTTGATATGAAGTACTCCAGCACTGACAGACCCTCCTTAAAGTTAGAAAGAATCGGGTTCTCAATGATCTGTGCACCCTCGGCACCGGCTTTCTGAGGCTTGGCCATCAGACCACGCATACCGGACAGCTGACGGATCTGCTCCTTAGATCCACGGGCACCTGAGTCAAGCATCATGTAAACAGAGTTGAAGCCCTGGTCATCGTTGGAGATGGTCTTCATCAGAACCTTTGAGAGGTCCTCGTTAACGTGTGTCCATACATCGATAACCTTGTTGTAACGCTCGTTATCGGTGATAAGACCCATGTTATACTCGGCCATGATACCCTCGACCTCCTCATTACCCTTGGCAACAAGCTCCTGCTTCTCCTTAGGTATGATGATATCGTTAAGGTTGAATGACAGACCGCCCTGGAAGGCCATCTTGTAACCCAGGTTCTTGATTCCGTCCAGGAACTCGCAGGCGCGGGCAACACCGACCTTCTTGATAACGTCAGAGATAAGGTCACGCAGTGTCTTCTTTGATATGATGTAGTTGATGTAACCAACCTCATCAGGTACCAGTTCGTTAACGATTACACGACCTACTGATGTCTCAACCAGGTGAGTGATGGGTGAACCCTGCTCGTCAACGTCATTTACCATTACCTTGACAACAGCGTGGATATCAACCTTACCCTCGTTGTAGGCGATCAGAGCCTCCTCGGGTCCGTAGAATGTCAGACCCTCACCCTTAACCTTCTCAATATAGTTACCGTCGGCGTCCTTGACTGAACGGCGGAGTTTTGTAATGTAGTACAGACCCAGAACCATATCCTGTGCAGGCACTGTGATAGGAGCACCGTTGGCAGGGTTCAGGATATTGTGTGACTGGAGCATGAGCATCTGAGCCTCAAGTATTGCCTCGTTGCTGAGCGGGAGGTGTACAGCCATCTGGTCACCGTCAAAGTCGGCGTTGAAAGCGGTACAAGCCAGCGGGTGCAGCTGGATAGCCTTACCCTCAATCATCTTGGGCTGGAATGCCTGGATACCCAGACGGTGCAGTGTAGGAGCACGGTTCAGGAGAACGGGGTGACCCTTCATTACATATTCCAGAATATCCCATACTATAGGATCCTTGCGGTCTACAATCTTCTTGGCTGACTTTACGGTCTTCACGATACCGCGCTCAATGAGCTTGCGGATAATGAACGGCTTGTAAAGCTCGGCAGCCATCAGCTTGGGAATACCGCACTCACCCATCTTAAGCTCAGGACCTACAACGATAACTGAACGTGCTGAGTAGTCAACACGCTTACCGAGCAAGTTCTGACGGAAACGACCCTGCTTACCCTTGAGTGAGTCAGAGAGTGACTTGAGCGGACGGTTGGCCTCGCTCTTGACGGCGCTGGCCTTGCGGCTGTTGTCAAACAGGCTGTCTACGGCCTCCTGCAGCATACGCTTCTCATTACGGAGAATAACCTCAGGAGCCTTTATCTCTATAAGTCTCTTAAGACGGTTGTTACGGATGATAACACGACGATACAGTTCGTTCAGGTCAGATGTAGCGAAACGGCCGCCATCCAGAGGAACCAGAGGACGCAGCTCAGGAGGAGTAACCGGTACAACCTTGAGGATCATCCACTCGGGGCGGTTGATCTCACGTGATGAACGGAATGACTCCACAATCTGAAGGCGCTTCAGAGCCTCAGTCTTACGCTGCATTGTGGTCTTCTCATCGTTGGCCTTCTCGCGGAGCTGATATGAAAGCTTATCCAGATCCAGCTTGCACAGCAGGTCATAGATAGCCTCAGCACCCATCTTGGCTACGAACTTCTCGGGATCGTTGTCATCAAGCAGCTGATTCTCTCTGGGCAGTTTGTCAATGATGTCCAGATACTCGTCCTCGGTCAGGAGGATAGGCTCATCGGGCTTGCGGGTATCCTTCAAAGGATCATCCCATGCACCCTTGTTGATGACGATATAGCGCTCGTAGTAGATGATTGAATCGAGCTGCTTGGTGGGAATACCCAGCAGATAACCGATCTTGTTGGGGAGTGAACGGAAGTACCAGATGTGTGCTACGGGAACAACCAGCTGGATGTGACCCATACGCTCACGACGTACCTTCTTCTCTGTTACCTCAACACCGCAACGCTCGCACACGATACCTTTATAACGGATTCTCTTGTACTTTCCGCAATGGCACTCATAATCCTTTACAGGACCGAATATGCGCTCGCAGAAAAGACCGTCACGCTCGGGCTTGTATGTACGGTAGTTGATAGTCTCAGGTTTCAGGACCTCACCGCTGGAGTTAGTCAGTATCTCCTCGGGTGAAGCAAGACTGATGGTTATCTTTGAGAAATTATTCTTGATCTTTGTATCTTTTTTGAAAGGCATAGCTTCTTACTTTAAATGATGATTACTCAAGATTGATGCTAAGACCCAAACCACGCAGCTCATGCAGAAGCACGTTGAGAGATTCGGGGATACCCGGTGTGGGCATCGGATCACCTTTCACAATAGCCTCATATGCCTTTGAACGGCCGGTAACGTCATCAGACTTGATGGTCAGGATCTCCTGGAGCACGTGTGAAGCACCGAATGCCTCAAGAGCCCAAACCTCCATCTCACCGAAACGCTGACCACCGAACTGGGCCTTACCGCCAAGCGGCTGCTGAGTAATGAGAGAGTACGGACCGATTGAACGGGCGTGCATCTTGTCCTCGACCATGTGACCCAACTTAAGCATGTAGGTAACACCTACTGTTGCGCACTGGTCAAACGGCTCACCTGTGCCGCCGTCATAAAGCTGAGTCTTACCGTAACGCGGCAGACCTGCCTTATCAGTCCATTCATTAAGATCATCTATAGTAGCACCGTCAAATATCGGGGTAGCGAACTTGACACCCAGCTCACGGCCGGCGTGACCAAGAACGGTCTCGAATATCTGACCGATGTTCATACGTGAAGGCACACCCAGCGGGTTGAGAACGATATCGACGGGAGTACCATCGGCCAGGAACGGCATATCCTCCTGCTTAACCACGCGGGATACGATACCCTTGTTACCGTGACGACCGGCCATCTTATCACCTACGCCGATCTTACGCTTCTTGGCAACGTAAACCTTAGCCATCTGAATGATGCCTGAAGGCAGCTCATCACCGATTGTAAGAGCAAATTTCTTACGCTTGTTCTCTGCATCGTACTCCTTGTACTTACGCAGGAAGTTTACAATCAGCTTGGAGATGAGCTCGTTGGTGTGAGCATCGGATGTCCAGTTGTCAGACTGAACCGATGAGTAGTCAACAGCCTCAAGAATCTGCTTTGAGAAACGCTGACCCTTAGCGATAACCTCGGTACCCAGCAGGTCAAATACACCCTGTGATACCTTATTAGTAGTAAGAGTAACCAGTTTCTTAACCAGAATGCCCTTGAGCTCGTTAACCTTATCCTCAAACTCAACGTCTATCATAGGCAGACGGGCCTTGTCGGCCTGACGTGAACTGCGGGTCTTGATGGCACGTGCAAAGAGCTTCTTGTCAATGACAACACCCTTCAGTGAAGGAGATGCCTTGAGTGAAGCGTCCTTGACATCACCGGCCTTGTCACCGAAGATGGCGCGAAGCAGCTTCTCTTCAGGTGAAGGATC
Organism: Bacteroidaceae bacterium; assembly: GCA_017530735.1. Taxonomy (GTDB): domain Bacteria; phylum Bacteroidota; class Bacteroidia; order Bacteroidales; family Bacteroidaceae; genus Colenecus. Next base: position 21,776 of record JAFXMB010000008.1, read on the forward strand.
AGACTCACCCTTAGGAGTGATCTTACCGATCAGAATGTCACCCGGCTGGATGTAAGCACCGATACGAACGATACCGTTCTCATCCAGATCCTTGGTGGCGTCATCGCTCACGTTAGGAATATCATTGGTGAGTTCCTCCATACCGCGCTTTGTTTCGCGAACCTCAAGGATGAACTCCTCAACATGTACGGAAGTAAGAATATCCTCACGAACAACACGCTCGTTAAGCACGATGGCATCCTCGTAGTTGTAACCCTTCCAAGGCATGTAGGCAACCAGCAGGTTCTTACCAAGTGCAAGCTCACCGTTCTGGGTTGAGTAACCCTCGGTAAGGATGTCACCGGCCTTTACACGCTGACCAACCTCGCAGATAGGACGCAGGTCAATGGTCATGTTCTGGTTGGTACGACGGAACTTGGGCAGTTTGTACTCCTTCTCAGCGGGCTCAAAGCTTACAAACTCCTCGTCCTCTGTGCGATCGTACAGGATGCGGATGTAAGCGGCGTCAACATAAGTAACGACACCGTCACCCTCGGCTGTGATCTGTGTACGTGAATCCTCAGCAAGTTGCTTCTCAATACCGGTACCTACGATAGGTGCCTCGGTACGCATAAGAGGTACAGCCTGGCGCATCATGTTAGATCCCATCAAAGCACGGTTGGCATCATCGTGCTCCAGGAACGGAATCAGGGCAGCAGCGATTGAAGCGATCTGCTGGGGCGATACGTCCATAAGCTCAACCTCTTCAGGGGGAACTACAGGGAAATCAGCGTCACGGCGTGCCTTTACGCGGTTACGGATAAACTTACCGTTCTCGTCGTAAGGAGCGTTACCCTGACCTATGATTACACCCTCTTCCTCCTCGGCTGTGAGGTACTGAACTTCATCATTGTTCAGATTTACATGGCAGTCCTTAACCTTGCGGTACGGAGTCTCAATGAATCCCAGATCATTGATCTTTGCATAGATACACAGAGATGAGATAAGACCGATGTTAGGTCCTTCAGGAGTCTCGATCGGGCAGAGACGGCCATAGTGTGTATAGTGTACGTCACGAACCTCGAATCCGGCGCGCTCACGTGACAGACCGCCAGGTCCAAGGGCGGACATACGGCGCTTGTGAGTGATTTCGGCCAGAGGATTGGTCTGGTCCATGAACTGTGACAGTGCGTTGGTACCGAAGAACGAGTTGATCACGGCCGATACTGTCTTGGCGTTGATAAGGTCTGTCGGAGTGAAGACCTCATTGTCACGTACGTTCATGCGCTCGCGGATGGTACGGGCCATACGGGCCAGACCGATAGCGAACTGGTTGGAGAGCTGCTCTCCGACGGTACGTACACGACGGTTTGACAGGTGATCGATATCATCGACCACAGCGTGTGAGTTTACAAGTTCAATCAGATACTTGATGATCTCTATAATATCCTCCTTGGTCAGCACACCGATGCTCATGTCGGTGGTAAGACCCAATTTGCGGTTTACGCGGTAACGGCCAACCTCACCCAGATCATAACGCTTCTCTGAGAAGAAGAGGTTGTTGATTACCTCACGTGCACTTGAATCATCAGCAGGATCGGCGTTACGCAACTGACGGTAGATGTAGAGGACAGCCTCCTTCTCCGAGTTGCACGGATCCTTCTGCAGTGTGTTGAATATGATTGAGTAGTCTGACTGACCCTCGGTCTCCTTGTGCAGGAGGATGGTCTCCAGACCTGACTCCAGGATATCGTTGATGTTATCCTCGTTGAGTTCAGCCTCGCGGTCAACAACAACCTCGTGACGGTCAATTGATACAACCTCACCGGTATCTGAGTCTACAAAGTCCTCAATACGTGTTCTCAGTACACGGGCGGCAAGTTTGCGGCCGATGCACTTCTTAAGTGTGGTCTTGTTGACCTTTACCTCCTCGGCCAGGTCAAAGATATCTACGATGTCCTTATCGGTCTCAAAGCCGATGGCACGGAGCAGTGTGGTTACAGGGAGTTTCTTCTTACGGTCGATGTATGCATACATCACGTTGTTGATGTCTGTTGCAAACTCGATCCATGAGCCCTTGAACGGGATGATACGGGCCGAATAGAGCTGTGTTCCGTTAGAGTGGACACTCTGTCCGAAGAACACGCCGGGTGAACGGTGCAGCTGTGATACAACTACGCGCTCGGCGCCGTTGATTACGAATGTACCCTGTGCTGTCATGTACGGAATCGGGCCAAGGAATACATCCTGAATGACTGTATCAAAATCCTCGTGATCGGGATCGGTGCAGTACAGTTTGAGTTTGGCCTTCAAAGGTACGCTATAGGTCAGACCATGCTCCAGACACTCCTCAATGGTGTAACGGGGCGGGTCAATGTAATAGTCCAGGAATTCCAGGACGAAATTGTTCCGGGTGTCGGCTATAGGGAAGTTCTCTGAGAAAACTTTATAGAGTCCTTCGTTCTTGCGCTTTTCAGGTGGTGTGTCCAACTGAAGGAAATCCTTGAAAGATTTGAGCTGAACCTCAAGGAAATCAGGACACGGCATCGGGTTCCTTACGGAAGCGAAATTAATTCTCTGATTATCAGTGTTTGAAGACATATAGGGGAGGTTATTAGGGAACTTGATTCTTTAACGCACAAAAAGGTTAAGTACCCTAGACAGCCCAAATTGGCTGTCATCGGGGTTACTTAACCGTTTTACCTGCAACGTAGGCAGGTCTCTAAAGAAGTTACTTAAGTTCTACTTCTGCGCCAGCCTCTTCCAGAGTCTTCTTCATTGACTCGGCTTCGTTCTTGGCGAGACCTTCCTTAACTACACTGGGAGCAGCGTCAACCAGATCCTTAGCCTCCTTCAGACCAAGACCGCAAGCCTCCTTAACTGCCTTAACGACAGCAAGCTTGTTTGCGCCAAAGCCCTTCAGTACTACGTCGAATGATGACTTCTCCTCTGCAGCCTCAGCGCCAGCAGCGGCAGGACCAGCAGCGGCTACAGCTACAGCTGCGGCAGCGGGTTCAATTCCATATTCATCCTTCAGGATGGTTGCGAGTTCGTTGACCTCCTTAACGGTAAGGTTAACCAGTTCTTCTGCTAATGCTTTCAAATCAGCCATTGTTGTATAATTTTAATAGGTTTGTTACTTTGTTTTGAATAATTAGTTCTCTCTTTCTCCAAGGGTCTTGAGGACGCCGTGGATGGTGTTGCCACCAGACTGCAGAGCAGAAATGACGGTCTTGGCCGGTGACTGCAGAAGTGCAATAACGTCGGCGATGAGCTCCTTCTTGCTCTTGATGTTGACCAGTGCCTCCAGCTGGTTTGCTCCAATGTAGAAGCTCTCCTCTGCGTAAGCAGCCTTGAGGCCCGGGATACCGGTTTTCTTGTCAGTAACTTCCTTGAGAAGCTTGGCGGGAGCATTGGCCACGTTAGCCAGCATCAGAGCTGTTGTACCCTTGAGAGAGTCATACAGCGGTGAGTAGTCAGTGTCCAGCTGATCCAGAGCCTTCTGAAGGAGAGTGTTCTTGACAACAACCATCTTAATCTCACTCTTGAAGCACTTTCTGCGAAGGTCGCTTGTAGCCGATGAGTTAAGACCGGTTACATCAACCAGGTAGAAAGCAGAGTAGTTCTGAATGGTCTGCTTAAGAGACTCAATAACAAGTGCTTTATCTTCTTTCTTCATGATTGTCAGTTATTATTCGTCAAATGACTTAGTATCAATCTTGATACCCTTACTCATAGTACTTGAAAGATAAAGACTCTTG
>JAFXMB010000082.1 GCA_017530735.1 Bacteroidaceae bacterium
AACTATGATTACAATCAAGAAATTAGGATTCAGTTACGGCGACCATGTCGTACTGAAGGACATTTCGATGAATCTGGAGGAGGGCCGCATTTACGGACTCCTGGGAGAGAACGGAGTAGGTAAGACTACTCTGCTTACCTTGCTTGCCGGCCTTAAGAAGGTCGAGGACGGAACACTGGAGATTGACGGTCAGATACCTTTCAACCGTGAACCTTCTTTCCTTTCAAACATCTATTATCTGCCCGATGAGGTTCCCGCACCGCGTCGCAAGGCAATAGATTTTGCCATTGATCACGGACAGTACTGGAATAACTTCAATGCACAGAAGTTCTCTGAGATTATGACAGTTTTTGATACTGACCAGAATCAGCGTATGGACCAGATGTCGTACGGTCAGTTAAAGAAGACATTCATCAGCTTTGCCCTTGCTTGCAACACCAAATACCTTTTCATGGATGAGCCCACAAACGGACTTGACATCCCTTCAAAGGCTCAGTTCCGCAAGGCTGTCTCCAAGTACACTTCCGATGATTCAACCCTTCTCATCTCAACCCACCAGGCACGTGACCTGGAGGCCATCATCGATCCTATCATCATTCTGGACCGCAGGGATGTACTGCTTAACGCATCACTCGATGAAATCGCCCAAAAGCTCTTCTTTGACTACTCATCGGATGTTGATCCCAACGCCCTCTATCAGGAGATGGTTCCGGGCGGCAACATCCAGGTAGTACGCAACACTACCGGTGCCGAGAGCAAAGTCAACATCGAGGCTCTGTTCAATGCTGTGCTGCTGCACAAGAATGAGATCAAGGAAATGTTCAACAAGTAAAAATGATTACGGCTATGAAAAATGATGTTTTGAATATGAACCGTATGGGTCGTTATCTGGTGACCGATGTCAAGAATGCAATTGCAAGATACGGTATTTCATTTCTCGTAATGGCAACAGTAAGCCTTACCGCATACCTGTTGGTAGGATTCTTTACAACAATCGTCGGTGCAGGCTGGTATAGTCTGGAAGTTGTACCCAGATCGGTGATTTTGGGTATTACCCTGGTGGTGCTCACATTATCGGCTCCCGCCAAGATATATGGTTTCATTACCGATAAGAAAGAGGGATCATCATTCCTTATGGTTCCCGCCTCATCACTTGAGAAGACACTCTCTATGATAATTGTCTGCTGCGTGGTGGTTCCGTTTGCATTCTTTGCAGTTTACCTGTCATTGGATCAGATACTCTGCCTGATTGACAACCGCTGCGGTGACTCTCTCATAATAGCGATCAACAATGGTCAGACTGTTTTGACCGAAGTTTTCCGTAAAGCCTCACTGGAGTCCAACAATCTCATTCCTGACTACTCGTCTTTCACCACTCCCTGGCTGTATGCCGATGATCTGGCCGAAGGGTTCCTTATCTTCCTGCTGGGTGCCCTGTTGTTCAAATCATCAAAACCGGCCAAGACCGTAGGTTGCCTGATTCTTATCAGCATTGTTTTGAGCATGATTACAACTCCCATCTTTACTCACGGAATAATGGAGAAATTCAGGGAGGCTCAAACCAGCAATATGACCCCTGAGCAACTGTTCGATATGTTCCCGTTCCTGTCATGGAGTGTAAAACATGCAGTATTGTTGGACTGCATATCAGATACGATTGTGAATATCGGACTCTCAATAGCCATCTATTTCAGAGTCAGAAAGCTTAAACATTAAAATAGGACTGTCTTATGGAATTCAATCAGAACAAACCGATATACCTTCAGATAGCCGATGGAATCAGTGAAAAGATTCTGAGCGGAGAACTGAAGGAGGGTGACAGGATACTGTCAGTGCGTGAACTGGGCGGCGAACTTGGAGTGAATCCCAACACAGCCATGCGCAGTTATGAGAAACTCACGATGGATGGCATCATCTTCAACCAGCGCGGTATAGGTTACTTTGTGGCCGAGGGCGCAAAAGCCATCGCGCTTGATAAGATGCGTACCGATTTCATAGAGAATGAGGTCCCACTGATAAAGAGAAAGATGGAACTGCTTCAACTCAAGGCGTCAGAATTGGGACTCTGAATTAAAAATCGGAAGCTGCAATACGGCTTCCGATTTTCTTTTTGTATCTTCGTAACAATAAAAAACAACTCAATATGGGTAGATCTTTCAAAGGAGGAGTCCGTCTCAACCGCAGAACCATGACGGACCTTATTACCGACTGGTTCCGTGACAATCAGGAGAGTTCAATAAGTGTAAAGCGTCTTTACGATGAGCTTAAACTCAAGACTCATCCCATGCGCAGCATGTGTCTGGACATAGTTCTGGATCTTGTTGAGGATGGTTTCCTCAAGCAGAAGGACAATCAGTTCAGCCTGATGCAGAAAAGCAAGTTCGTTGAGGGCGTGCTGCAGCGTCGCGTGGGCGGCAAGAACTTCCTTGTGCCCGATGACGGCAGCGATCCCATATTCGTGGCAGAGCGCAATTCGGCCGGTGCCGTAAACGGTGACCGCGTAAAGATAGTGCTCTTTGCCCGTCGTCCCCATGCCGGACTTGAGGGTGAGGTTACCGAGATAATCAAGCGCGCCAAGGATACATTCGTTGGTACGCTTCAGGTAAAGGGCAAGTTCGCATACCTGGTAACACCCGATAAATCGGACCGCGACATATTCATCCCCCTGTCCAACCTCAAGAAAGGTCGTGACGGAGAGAAAGCGGTGGTAAAGGTGGTTGAGTGGCCCGATACCCCTGACCGCAACCCCGTAGGAAAGGTTATCGATATCCTGGGTGCCGCCGGTGAGAACAACACCGAGATGCACGCCATCCTGGCCGAGTACGGACTGCCCTACACCTATCCCGAGAACGTGGAAAGGGCAGCCGATGAGATATCGGCCGATATTACCGATGCCGCGCTGGCCGGCCGTGAGGATTTCCGCGACGTAACTACATTTACGATTGACCCCCATGATGCCAAGGACTTTGACGATGCACTTTCAATCCGACCCATAAAGAAAGGTCTGTGGGAGGTAGGCGTGCATATTGTCGATGTAAGTTATTACGTACAGGAGGGCGGAATCATTGACAAAGAGGCTTACAAGCGTGCCACATCGGTCTATCTGGTGGACCGCACCATACCCATGCTTCCTGAGAAACTCTGCAACAACCTGTGCTCACTGCGTCAGGATGAGGATAAACTCACATACTCCGTTATACTTGAAATGACCGATGCAGGCGTGGTAAAGCGTTCCCGCATAGCACGTACCGTGATACGCAGCAACCGCCGTTTTGCCTATGAGGAGGTTCAGGCCATCATTGAGCGTGAGCAGCAGGGCGGTAAGGAAAAACTCCCCGGCGATGAGTTCAAGACAGAGATAATGACCCTGGACAGTCTTGCCAAGATACTGCGTGCAAAACGTTTTGCAGACGGTGCCCTGAGTTTTGACCGTGTCGAGGTTCGTTTTGACATAGACGAGACAGGACATCCGGTAAGCGTCTTCTTCAAGGAGTCCAAGGACGCCAACCAGCTGGTCGAGGAGTTCATGCTGCTGGCCAACCGCACCGTTGCCGAATTCATCGGTAAAGTCAAGGGCGGCAATCCCAAGACATTCGTCTACCGCGTACACGATGAGCCCGATCCCGAGCGCATGGAGAACCTGCAGAACTTTGTGGCTAAGTTCGGTTACAAACTCAAGACCAACGGTGATCCGGCTGAGATGGCCAAGTCCATGAACAAGATGCTATCGGAGGTAAAGGGCAAGAAAGAGCAGGAACTTATTGAGACCATCTCAATCCGCTCCATGCAGAAGGCTTGCTATACGACTGAGAACATCGGCCACTACGGCCTGGCATTCAAGTTCTACACGCACTTTACATCACCCATACGCCGTTACCCCGACCTTATGGTACACCGCCTGCTTACGCGTTACATAGGCGGAGGCCGCAGCGTAAATCAGGGCAAGTATGAGGAGTACTGCGAGCATTGCTCGGCACAGGAGCAGCTGGCTGAGCAGGCAGAGCGCTCCAGCATCAAGTACAAGCAGGTTGAGTACATGTCGGACCGAATGGGTCAGGTATTCGATGCCGTCATTAGCGGCGTCACAGAGTGGGGTATCTACGCTGAAATCATTGAGAACAAATGTGAAGGAATGATAGGTATCCGCTCGCTTGGTGGTGATTACTTTGAGTTTGACGAGAAGAATTACTGCATCACAGGTCAGCGCACCCGCAAGCGTTACCGCCTGGGTGACCATGTAAAGGTTAAGGTGGTTCGCTGCAACCTTGAAAAGAAACAGATGGATTATGAGTTGGTATCGACTGAGGAGTAAGATAACTTTGGCGTTGGCTTTGGCTTTGGCCTTAGGGGCTAATGCTCAGGAGCGGACGCTCAGGGTAAACTATACATTCTCCGGCAACAGCAAGGAGAGCCATATATACCTTGATGACCTGAACGTCATTGACGGTTGGGCAGGACGCCGTGTCAATATGAAAGATCTGTATCTGGAGGGAAACGGGCAGATAACCATGACCGATGAGGCCACGGGTGATACACTTTACCGCAACGCTTTCAGCACCCTGTTCCAGGAGTGGCAGAATACCGAGGAGGCCACAAAGGTGGACCGCAGCTTTGAGAACGTTTACCTGCTGCCCATGCCGCCCGCAAAGGCTGTAGTAGAGGTAAAACTGACAGATAACTACAACAAGGTGGTTGCAACCCTGCGTCACACGGTTGACCCTGAGGATATCCTTATCCGCAAGATCGGCCAGAATCCGCCCAAGTGGAAATACCTGCATCAGGGCGGCAGTACGGAGCAGTGCATTGACGTGGTGATTGTCCCCGAGGGCTATACCGCCGATGAAATGGACCTTTTTTACAAGGATGCCGGCATTGCGGTAAACAGTCTGCTGTCACATGAGCCGTTCAAGACCATGCAGGACAGGTTCAACATAATCGCCGTAGAACTGGCTTCAAAAGACGGCACTGTAAGTGTTCCGCTGCAGGGTCTCTGGACCGAGACAGCCCTGAGTTCGCATTTCAGCACCTTCTATTCGGACCGATACCTGACCACGCTGCGTCTGCGTCAACTGCACGACAAACTTGCCGGTGTACCCTATGAACATATCATAATTCTGGCCAATACCGATGTCTACGGAGGAGGCGGAATATTCAACTCCTACACTCTTACCACAGCCCACCACGCACAGTTTGCACCGGTAGTGGTACATGAGTTCGGCCACAGTTTCGGAGGACTGGCCGACGAGTACTTCTATGATGACCAGTACGAGCAGTACTACAACTCTGAGACTGAGCCGTGGGAGCCTAACATCACCACTCAGGTGGATTTTGCAGGTAAATGGAAGGATAAGGTACCCGGAGCCGGCCTTTATGAGGGAGGTGGCTATATGTCAAAAGGGGTGTGGCGCGGTTTCTTTGACTGCAGGATGAAAACAAACTCCTATCCCGAGTTCTGCAAGGTGTGTCAACGCTCGCTTGAGCAGATCATCCGTTTTTACACTGAAGAATAGCCTGGGTCATCTTGCTCCAGGAGTATTTGCTCTTCTCGTCAAGGATACCCTTGGCAAACTGCTCCTGTCGGCTGTTTGCAAAGAAATCAACCAATCC
>JAFXMB010000083.1 GCA_017530735.1 Bacteroidaceae bacterium
ATCATCCACAATCATGGCTATGACATACTCCATAAGGCCTACAAAACCGCCCGGAGCCGGATCAGTTGCGCTGTGACGCCTGTACCAGCGGGCTGTGCACATCACAATCACGCAGAGCAGCAGGCTGTTTATTATCACAGCCAGAGCAATCTTGGTAAGTGACAGGTCAAGCGGCTTGAGTTCAGTGCCGTCGGGCAGCGTCTCAACAAGTTTGCCTGCATGTGCACCGTCATCCGTTATATGGAAACCCTCATAACTGCCTGTATGCTCCAGTTCACGTGAAGAGAAGAAGTGCCAACCCGATACCTTGCTGTAAAGTATAACCGGCAGGTGCAGGCTGATTTCCTTATCACCTATTGTTATTATATGCCAGTGATAGGAGTCCTTAAGATGGCCGAATATGATGCCCTTGACATCGACAGTCTCATCCTGGGCAGTCTCCTGCGCCATGGCCGGAACCGCAATCAGAAACATCAGTGACAATATGGCAATTATCTTTTTCAACCCTTTTTCTCTCCTTTCATAAACAGTACCGTCTCAACAGCCGACAGGCACAGGTAATATATCATGAATACCACAGCAAACGACAGCAACTGAGTTCCGACAACTGTGAAATATACCACAAGCAGAACAATGGCAAGCAGGATCTTTACCACTCTGTAGGTAAGGAAGAATATGCTTCGGTCCTTGCCCTTTCTCTCGTTTGAGCGTTTTAGCAATACCATAACGCCCAGCATTACCGCATAGAACAGCGGTATAATGAACAGCAGGGACGGATACTGATCGGGCCAGGCCATGCGAAATGACAGCACTGCCGCTACGGTCAGTACTGAAAGTACAATCAGATATGTCAGAATCAGCTTTTTCATATTTCAACACAAATTGAGAGAACGTTGTTTCTGACCTCGGCGAACCCCGACCTTACGGCGACCTCGGTCTGTCCGTTCGCATCGCGGTAGCTTATCTTGCCATTCTCAAGCGATGAGATTATAGGGGCATGGTTATTGAGGACAGTGAAACTGCCTACGGTACCCGGCAGGGTGACGCTTTCCACATCGCCCTCAAATACCATTCTGTCCGGTGCTATAATCCTAAGCTTGAGCATGATTACTTCTTCAATTCCTCCTGAAGTTTCTTGGCTTTCTCAATAGCCTCCTCAATGGTACCTACATTAAGGAACACCTGCTCCGGGAGGTCATCCACCTCACCGTCCAGAATCATGTTGAATCCCTTGATGGTATCCTCAATGCTTACCATGGTGCCCTTGACACCGGTAAACTGCTCGGCTACGGTGAACGGCTGCGAGAGGAAACGCTGTACGCGGCGTGCACGTGCCACGGTAAGCTTGTCCTCATCGGACAGTTCATCCATACCAAGGATTGATATGATATCCTGGAGTTCGTTGTAACGCTGCAGTATCTGCTTTACGCGCTGTGCGGTATCGTAATGGGCCTTGCCTACGATATTGGGATCAAGGATACGTGATGTTGAATCCAGCGGGTCAACGGCCGGATAGATACCAAGTTCGGCAATCTTACGGCTCAGCACGGTGGTTGCATCCAGGTGCGAGAACGTGGTGGCAGGTGCCGGGTCGGTAAGGTCATCGGCCGGAACATATACGGCCTGTACCGATGTGATTGATCCGTGAATGGTGGATGTGATACGCTCCTGCATCTTACCCATCTCACTGGCCAGCGTAGGCTGATAACCTACGGCAGATGGCATACGTCCCAGAAGGGCCGATACCTCAGATCCTGCCTGGGTGAAACGGAATATGTTATCGATAAAGAACAGGATATCGCTGTATGCGCCGTCGCTGCCGGCACCGTCACGGAATGACTCGGCAACGGTAAGACCTGACAAAGCAACCGATGAACGTGCCCCTGGAGGCTCATTCATCTGACCATAGACAAGCGTGGCCTGTGACTTGGCAACCTCATCATAATCCACCTTGCTCAGGTCCCACTCTCCCTTGGCCATGCTCTCCTTGAAGGCATCACCGTATTTTATTACACCGGACTCGATCATCTCACGCAGCAGGTCATTACCCTCACGGGTACGCTCTCCCACTCCGGCAAATACCGAGAATCCGTTGTTCTTCTTTGCGATATTGTTGATGAGCTCCATGATGAGCACCGTCTTGCCTACGCCGGCACCGCCGAACAGACCAATTTTACCGCCCTTGCAGTAGGGTTCCAGCAGGTCAATAACCTTGATGCCGGTAAACAGCACCTCCTCAACAGTAGAGAGTTCCTCAAACTTAGGAGGCTGACGGTGTATGGGGAACGCGCCCTCCTTATCAAGAGGCTTGAGGTCATCAATAGGCTCACCGGTAACGTTCATCATACGTCCCTTGATCTGTTTGCCCACAGGCATTGTTATAGGGCTGCCGGTAACACGCACTTCCATTCCGCGGCGCAGACCGGTTGTCAAGTCCATGGCAACGCAACGGACCATATTCTCGCCTATATGCTGCTGAACCTCTATTATCAGCTTGCGGCCGTCATCACGGGTTATTTCCAGAGCGTCATGGATTGAAGGCAGGTCTTCACCTGACTCAAACGCCACGTCAACTACAGGACCGATTATTTGGGCTACATGCCCTGAAACTGCTTTCATATCGTCAATTTTACGGAATGCAAAGTTAATGTTTTTCAGTATACTTTCTTATCCTTAAAAGTGACCTTTTGTATCCAAACGGATTAAATTTCACACTTATTTATACTAATTTTGCGGCATGATTTTGACAGGAACTATTTGGGCAGTTATCAAATTGCTTGCAGGATTCATCCTGCTCTTCTTTGGCGGAGACTGGCTGGTTGACGGCGGCGTAGCTCTGGCACGCAGATACCGCATATCATCATTGGTTATAGGCATGACTATCGTAGCTTTCGGAACATCGGCCCCCGAGCTACTTGTCAGCATGATATCGGCCATCAAGGGCAGCGCGGGCATCGCAATGGGAAACGTGCTGGGTTCCAACATAGCCAACATCGGCCTTATTCTTGGATTGACCGCTTTGATATGCCCAATTGAAACCGATAACCGCAAAGTAATACGTCACGGTACGATTATGATTGCGGCATCACTGCTTCTGTTGGTATTCGCTCTCCAAAACGGCATCTCCAGAATAGAAGGTCTGACACTCTTTGCCTGCCTTATCCTGTTTACCACCATATCTATCAGAAAAGGACGCGCACAGGATGAGGATTCCAAAACAGACGAACCTGAAGGTAAAACAATGACCGTTCCGGCAGCCGTAGGACTTATAGCACTCTCCTGCGTAATGCTTGCATTCGGAGCCGATATACTTGTAGACGGCGCCACCACAATTGCAAGCGCCATGGGTGTAAGCGACAAGGTCATAGGCCTTACAATCGTTGCCCTGGGCACCAGCCTACCCGAACTTGCCGCATCGGTTGCAGCTGCAGTCAAGAAACAGATGGACATCTCCATAGGCAACATAATAGGCTCCAACATCTTCAATATACTCTGTGTGTTGGGCGTATCCACATCCATCAAGCCCATATCATTGGAGTTCCCGGATTACATGAGTGATTTCATCTGGATGCTGGGATTCTCGGTGTTCATCATCATCTTCACCACAGCAAGAAAAAAGAAAGGACGTCTGGGCCGAACCGCAGGCATCCTGTTCTTATTGGCTTACGCCTATTACGCGTGGTCTCTGTTTTAATTCTTACGCTTCATCACACTGCGTACAAAGTACCATATCAGTACAGCGTACATGATGAGTGACAGCCACTCGGCCATATGTGAGCCTGTCCAGGAATCGGCCATAAAAAGATCCAGACCGGCAAATCTCAATGCAGCGCTTACCACTCCCATCAAAGCACCACCGGCAATGAATCCCGATGCCAGCAGGGTTCCGTGCTCTACACGTGATGTATTTACAGCGGGATCAATTGAACGGCTGCCTACATACCAGTTTATGAATCCGCCTACTACCAGAGGAATATTGAGCTGGAACGGTATGACCATACCCAGAGCAAATGCCAGAGCCGGAACCTTGAAGAAATTCAGGATCAAGGCAATCACTGCACCTGTAGCATAAAGCCACCAGGGAGCACCTGTACCTGACATAAGCGGATCTATGACAGCTGCCATAGCGTTAGCCTGCGGAGCAACCAAAGCGTTGTCACCCACAAATCCGTAAGTCTTGTTCAATATGATGAGTACACCGCCTACAGTCAGGGCCGATACCAGAGTGCCCAGGAACTTCCAGCCCTGCTGAACAGCCGGAGTTGAACCCAGCCAGTAACCTATCTTGAGGTCGGTAATGAATCCGCCAGCCATAGAGAGCGCAGTGCAAACCACACCGCCCATAATCAGGGCCGATACGATACCGGCAGTGCCCTTGAGACCTACAGCAACCATGATAACGGATGCAAGGATAAGTGTCATCAGAGTCATGCCCGATACAGGGTTGGTACCAACTATGGCAATGGCATTGGCCGCTACGGTAGTAAACAGGAATGCAATTATTCCTACAACCAGAATACCTACAACGGCATGCATCAGGTTAAAGTCCATAACACCGAAGTAGAAGAATGCAAACACTGCAACCAGTGCCACAATAATACCTATTATAACAATCTTCATAGGAAGGTCACGCTGGGTACGTTCCACCTGGACATCGGCTCCGCTCTTGCCTCCCTTGAGTTCACGTCCGGCCAGGCTTACTGCACCCTTGATTACGGGCCAGGACTTGATGATACCCAGAATACCGGCCATTGCGATACCGCCTATGCCTATATGACGTGCGTAACTGGAGAATATCTGCTCGGGCTCCATCTGTGCCACGGCATCAGTGACGGCTGGATTGAGCGACTGAAGGAACGCATCACCCAGCATGGGCAGGATGGGAACAATGATAAACCATACTACTGCGGATCCTGCTGCAATGATGCAAGCGTACTTGAGACCAACAATGTAACCCAGACCCAGCACAGCGGCACCTGTATTGATGCTGAACACCAATTTGGCCTTTGTAGCCAGGGCCGATCCCCACGCACAAACCCTTGTGGTGAAGTTCTCGGTCCACAGACCGAATGTGGATACTATGAAATCATAGATACCACCAATGATACCTGAAACCACCAGAGGCTTGGCCTGACCGGCACCCTTCTCACCCGATATCAGCACCTGAGTGGTGGCTGTAGCCTCGGGGAAAGGATACTTTCCGTGCATATCCTTTACGAAATACTTGCGGAAAGGTATCAGGAACAGTATACCCAGAACACCGCCCAGCAGAGAACTGATGAACACCTGCATAAAGTTCACGGTCATGTCAGGATACTTGGCCTGAAGTATGTAAAGTGCGGGAAGAGTGAATATGGCACCTGCCACAATCACGCCGGAGCATGCACCTATGGACTGTATGATGACATTCTCTCCAAGAGCACCCTTACGCTTTGCCACCGATGACACACCCACGGCAATGATGGCGATAGGTATTGCAGCCTCAAACACCTGGCCTACCTTAAGACCCAGATAAGCCGCTGCTGCCGAGAACAGTACAGCCATGAGCAAGCCCCAGCCCACTGACCACAGATTGGCCTCGGGATAGACCCTGTCGGGTTTCATAATCGGTTCGTAAGACTCTCCTTCCTTAAGTTCGCGATACGCGTTTTCCGGCAATTCAACCGGTTTTTTATCCTCTTCCATTAGTATTTGTAGTTGGTCAAACAATTCGCGAATATAGATATTATATTAAAAAAATGAGTTACATTTGGTCCACAAAAACCACATTTACTAACTATCAATTATATGAAAAAGGATTTATTATTTGCAGCC
>JAFXMB010000084.1 GCA_017530735.1 Bacteroidaceae bacterium
CCAGTTTGCAGAAGATTCCAAGGCCGGCTTCTATGGGGCTGATATCGGCACTGAGTTCGTCTCCATACAGGGGGAGACCGGCTTCAAAGCGCAGGGTGTCTCGGCAGCCCAGGCCGCAGGGCTGGATTCCGGCTTTGATGAGGCGGTCCCAGATCTCTACGGTGTCGGCCGGGGTGGCATAGAGTTCAAAGCCGTCCTCTCCGGTGTAGCCGGTTCGGCTTACTATCAGGCGGTGGCCGTTGTACTCTGCGTTGCAGTACTCGTAGAAGCCCAGGTTTTTGGCGCAGTCCAGGCCAAAGAGGTCTATGACGGTCTTTTCGGCATCGGGTCCCTGGATGGCTATCTGGCCCCAGATATCGGACTGGTTGTCTATCTTTACATCGTAGCCTTTCTGCTGCTCAAGCATCCAGGCATAGTCCTTATCTATATTGGCGGCGTTCACTACCAGCAGGAAGTGGTCGGGCTCAAACTCGCGGTACACCAGCAGGTCATCGACCGTGCCGCCGTTTGGATAGAGCATCATTCCGTACAGGATCTTGCCCGGATTGAATCCGCTTATGTTGTTTGTAAAAATGTGGTTGATGTAACGCTCGGCATCGGGTCCGCTTATAAATATCTCACCCATGTGGGATACGTCGAATATTCCCACTTTGTTACGGACTGCCAGATGTTCCTGAGTGATGCCTGCATACTGGATGGGCATGTCAAATCCTCCAAAGGGACTCATCTGGGCGCCCAAAGCCACGTGACTGCTGTGCAGGCAGGTTTTTTTAATTTCTTCGGCCATACTTAATGAAATTTTCGTCAAGATATGTCTGTTCTATCTTAAGCACCTCATCCATGTCAGGGTTGCTTAAAAACTGCATATCTTTACAAAAATAATCAATAAGTTTGGACTTCAAAACTTCAAAGTCAAAAAGTAATCCACAATCTTTCAGATTAGTTACGCGCTGGCGTACGGACTTGATTCCCTTGCTGTCAAGTTTCTCTTTAGAGGGGGTTATGGCGCGCTCCATCTCCCCAAAATCAACATCATACAGGAGCGTTCCGTGCACTATGCAGCCGGTCCTGGTGGCGTAGCAGGCGTTGCCAGATACCTTGCGGCCTCCCACCAGCACGTCGTTATGCTCGGTGCGTACCGCATCCAGTCCCATGGAGCGCAGGGCATCGGCCAGACGGGACAGGTATTCATCGAACGCCTTGTTGACATCCGACTGACTGGTTATGTATGATATCATCAGGTTGCCCTCATCGGCATAGACACAGCCTCCTCCGCTCTTGCGCCGGTACATCTCAATACCGTGCTCCAGGCAGTACGGCACGTTGACTTCGGCCTCCATATCCTGATTGCGGCCGAATATGACCGTGGGGCGTACGTTCCACAGAAAGAAGGTGTCAGGAGCGTGCTCCACAGCCCACTCCTCCATTGCCAGCCAATAAACCAATCTGCGGTAATTCATGCCCCAAAAATAAAAAATAAATGGCAGCCAACCTTACAAGACTGCCATTTATCCGGGGTCCATGCATCCGTGAGTATTGAAAAGGAAAGAACTCAGGGACACACTTACGGACACCTTTTCATTCCAACATTGCCTTTTTACAAACCGGATTGTCATCCCGACACTCCAGGTTTGCGAGACAAATGTCGGTCATTTATTGATAGCCTGTTTTTAAATTAATGAAACAGAATTGTCAAATTTGAAACAATATATCATTTTTTGTTGTACCTTAGTTGTCAAATCTGAAATGGGACTATTTAAAGCATGAAAAGATACAGCATAAGCAACATAGTCAAACTGCCGCACTATGACCAGGTGGCCATTTTTAACGAACAGGTGGCAGTAGTAAGTACTAACCTGTTTGGAATAGACACTTCACAGTATCTGTTTTCCATAGACGCATTTGTAATAGGTTATATTCTGGATGGACATAGTGTCATAGAGATCAACAATGTAAGCTACGACCTTGATCCGGGCTGCATATTCATTCTGACTCCCACCCACACATGCAGGCTCCAGAAACACAATCCTGATTTCAAGGTGCGGCTGTTGCTGCTTAACTCAAACGAGTATAACCTGTCTGTTCATCTGAGTTATATTGTCAAATCCGAAAGATGGATGAAAACATATTTCAATCCGGTCATCAAACTCACAGACCAGGAGGCCTATACCATCAACCGATGCACAGACCGTATTGTGGAACAGATAAACCGCAAAGAGTGTCCCAACCGCATGGAATTCATGAAACTGGCCTTTACATGGCATCATATGGAACTTGACAACATCCTGCAGGAACGGGTTAATGAGATAAATGACAATAACAAGCCGCTTACACGCCAGCAACACCTGGCCCGCAAACTCTACAGCCTGGTAGTGAACAACTACCGCAAGGAACATCAGGTCAGGTTCTATTCAGAGCAGATGTGCCTTACACCCCAATACCTGAATCAGATAACCACCCATACATTCGGCAAGACCTTGAGCGCCATCATAACCGACCAGTTATTCACAACGGCCAGAAGTATGATCCTGTCATCGGACATGAGCCTTCAGGAGATTGCCAACGAGCTTAACTTCCCGGACCAGGCATCATTCAGCAAATTCATAAAGAAAACGGCCGGAGTGAGTCCAAATACCCTGAGAAAGAACAACCCGCACAAGGACTCTATCTGAAATCGTTGAAGCGGTAACTGAAGGTTATCACAAACATGGATGTGTCGCCAAACGTGCGGCTCTCATTCCAACTGGTGCCCGATACCGATGCCGAGAATCCGTTGTACTGCTTGAGTATGTCACGCCAGGTTACCCTGACCTCAGCCTGGCGGTTCTTTAGGAAACCGTACTCCATGGAGATGTTCCACAGGCACTCCGCGCGGTTGGCCTCGGCCATCTCATATCCGAACGGCTTGTTGTAATTACATGAGGTCGATGCCCCCAAACCGAACTTTGTGGTATAGGTGATATCGGCGCTGGCGTTGAACCTCTTTCCGCCGTTGGACTTGTCCAGATAGTCACTCTTGCTGCGGTCAACGCTGTAGCCTGTCTCGGCCTGTATCATCCATGAACTGTTGGAGTAGCCTCCGGTAAGGTTGAAACTCAACTGGTTCCAGTCTGTGGCGCTCTTGCCCGGCTCGCTGTCGGTGTAGGTCTGCACGTAGGCCACATTATGGCGGAGCGAGTGGTTGGCGGAGAAACTCAGCGAAAGGTCGCGGAACGGATAAGTCAGGAAAAGGTATTCGTTCATATCCCAACTGCCGTTTATGTTGGCGGGCGATGTGCGGCGTGCGCCGGTCTCGCGGTCCAGTCTGGTGAGTGTAGTGATCTGATTCTGCGTGGTGCTGTAAGAGACGCTGGTACGCATGTAGGACATGAACTGGAACTCGGCATTGACAGTGTGCGTGAACGAGTTCTTGAGCGCACTGTTACCCTCATGTATGTTCATGGGGTCGCTGTAATCAGTTACGGTTGACAGTTGCGATACATCGGGCAATCCGTTGTTTCCGCTGTACCCCAGTCCCAGTTCACTCTTGCCGAACACCTTGACACGGAAATCGGCATTGGTATGGTAACGCACTCCCGTGTATCGGATATGTTCATTCTTACCGGCCTGGTCATTGTCAATGGTCATGACGGTGGGTTCTGCCTGGGCACTCAGGTTAATCCTGTAGAGTGAGTCACTGTAGTAATAATGCAGGTCAAAGTTGTTGTTGACGTTGTTGTTGCGCTTGTCATAATGGAGGCTGTCCACCCCGCTCAGAGTTCCGTCGGCGGCTATGTCCTCATAGTTCTGGCTGCTGACCGTGTTGTTGTAGGTGAACGAGTAACTGAAATCCAGATAGCCGTTCAGGCCCAAACGGCGGTCCATTCCTATGCTGCCGTTAAAGGAGTGGTTATTGGACGGGGTCAGTATACGGTGATTGACCTGGCGGGCGCTGTCACCCAACTGGTAGAAACGGCTGTAAGACTCGTTGGTGCTCACACCCTGGCTCTGCGAGCCGTTGTAACTGAGGTACGAATGCAGCGAATAGGCCTCATCCTCACCGAACCTGCTGCCGAATCCCATTGTCACTCCGTACGAGTCACTGTCCGTACGGGAGCGGTTGGACTGGCGTGTGTGGCTTATGAGCCCCTCGCCCTCGTTGGATATGGTGTCAACTGACAGGCCTGAACTGTTGCTGCCGCTGCGCGAGTAACTCAGGTTCACATTGGCCCAGTTCCTTTCATTGAAATTCCAGTGGGCCGATGCCGACCCGCCCAGGTTGTTGCTGCCGTTGCTGCTCTCCGACTCGCTGACCGAGTTCTGGGTGAACTCAGGCATGAACATCTTGTTGTAGTTGGCGCTCTTGTTCTCGCTGTAGTTGTCGCCGTATGACATGGAGCCGTCAACCGATACCTTCTTGAACTGCTTGTCTACGTACACGCTACCGGATGTGTTGCGCGACTTGAGCGAATAGGCGTATTCAGACGGTATGGTGCTGTGTGAGAACGATGCGTAGACCTCACCCCCGCCCTGTTTCCAGGAGGAGGCATCGGCCGATACAGACCAGCGGTCAAACCGGTTGGTGGTTCCGGCCGATATGCTGGCAAAGGTGGTGCGGTCCATGGGTTCCTTGGTCTCCATGTCCATTACCAGGTGGTTATTCGTAATCCTTTTTAATGTATCATCGGGTACCTCGTATACCTTGAGGCTCTTTAGTTTGTCTGTGGGCATGTTGTTCAGGGCAATGCTCATGTCGCGCTTAAAGAAGGAGTCTCCGTTAAGGCGTATCTCCTCAATGCTGCGGCCCAGGTAGGTCATGGCGCCATCCTGATACTTGAGTCCGGGCAGACGGCGCACCAGATCCAGCAGCACGCTTCCGGTGGGCATCTCGTAGGCATCGGCATTGAATATTACGGTGTCGCCGCGCTGGTACATCCGCTGCAGTTCGGCCACAATCTCAACCTCCTCGGTGGTGAGCGGGTTGCTGCGCAGCACTACCGAATCCAACTGAATTGCGTATGTATCGACCCCGTCCATTCTGGTTCTGGGGATATCGAATATGGTATCGAGCGTGCCCATTCCAAGGTATGAGACGGTTACACGCAGCCTGGTGTCCTTAAGGCGGTCACGGCGCGACATGTAGACCCAGAAACGGCCGTCGGTATCGGCCGCCATTCCGTCAAATGCGGTGGTGTCGCCCATGCAGGTTACCTTGATGTTGGCGCCCTGAAGGGGGTATGGTGTAGGCTCGTATTCATCAACGCCGTATACGCAGCCGTTTACCTCAAACATCTGCTTTACGTACGTGCGCATTATGGTCTCCAACTCGGGACTGCTCCAGTTGTCATTCCATGTCTCAGGCGTTCCCACAACCACGTACTGGCCCGCCATCGGGAGGGCCATGAACATCATCAGGATAAAAAGGACTGATTTTCTCAGATTCATGTGTGCAAAGTTATTTCACCTTCTTATACGAAACAACTTTGCAGAAGTCAAAAACAGTACCATTGGGGTCAGGCCCCTTTGGTATCATTTTTGCCAAAGTGATACCAAAGGGGCCTGACCCCAATGGTACTTTTTCAGTTCAGTCTCGCGTTGACCGGTACCTGGAACCTGGTTTTGACCGGCGAGTGGTTTACCTCGCCTGGTTTCCAGTTGGGCATTGTCTTGAGCATTCTCAAGGCCTCATTGTCCAGATCGTCATTACCGGACGAGCGTTCAATCCTAAAGTCCGATAAGCTGCCGTTTTCACTTACCAGGAATGAGACTAAGGTTCTGCCCTCGGCCTTTGCTTCCCTGGCCTTTGCCGGATAATTGAAGTTTTTCTGAATGAATGTCAGCAGGGCTATAGTTCCGCCTGGAAACTGCGGCAGCTCATCGACAGTTGCGTAAACCCCGTTCTCATCGGCAACAGGCCTGGGCGCGGGTGTTTGGTTTGCGGCCGATGACGAACCGCGGTCTACTTTTAATGTTATTTCATACGTAGAGCCTGTCAACTGAGTCGCTACATTGTAATAACCGGGATAATGTATCAGCAGAATGTTATCCGGATTCTGAACACGCATTCTGAATTCACCTTCAGGACCTGTGACATTATGAGAAACAATCATGTTGGAGGGATCTCTTTCGGTTACATTGGCCATCACTATAGGACCGTTTTCATCTTTAACCGTACCACTGATCACGCCACGTTCCAGCGGTTTGTTACCCGATACGTTGACTCTTGTACCACGGGTGTTTGAGAATGAATACCTGGGGTTCAGTTCCCTCCTTTTCAACACCTCCGCAATCTCATTAACGAACGCATCTTCGACAGCGGGGCCAAGGTCCAGATCCACGTTTCTGATCTTGATGCCGGCATCGGCTATAAGATTGTCAATATACTGATCCAGTGCCTTGCCCTGTGCAATCAGTTCATTGCCCTGCTGTGCTCTTGGCAGGCGGATAGTATCGGCAGTCTTCTTATCAATCAGCACCTTGTCTGCTGTCAGAAGGTTCCGGCGGATACCGAGTTTCAGGTCACAATAGGTTTTTACATTGTCGTCCTCAATGTTTACGGCCTCTTCTGTACGCGCAAACAGGACAGAAGTCATTCCCAGCATGGGAACCAGAATAAGGAGCCACAGGAGGCGTCTCTTACCGGTTTTGTTCTTGTTCATCATAATAATTCTCTTTTTAATGTTTAGGTTAAAGGAACTTGCCAGTGCATAGGCCTCTGCGCCGACAGTCCGCATTATCAAAAGTTTCTGATAATCACTGTTCCGGATGCCGTAACGGGTGATCACTTCGTTATCGGCCTCAAACTCATGGACTATCTTTATCTCTTGCAGTACAAGCCAGCAAACCGGGTTAACGACGGTGCAGGCTAACAGGAACACCAGGTCCGCCGAATGCAGCAGTCTGATGTGTGAAAACTCATGTCTCAGGCTTGCCCGGCGGGCAAATCCGTTCTCAGTATCTGATATGACGATGTAGTTCATCCAACTGAACGGGCCGAATTCCTCATCGTGCGTAACCAGCCATACCGTGCGGCTTACACGGCGGCGGTTTTTTCCGCGCAGGAACCGTCTTGCCCTGATTATGCTGCGGGCCCATCCCACAAAGAGCATGATGACGTAACCTGAATAGAGGCATACAAGTATCACTGCCCACAAGCTGGATTTGTGCTCGGGCTGCACGGGCGCATCGGCCTTTTCAACCGGAGCGGTTTGGTCCGATACGGGGGCATCGGCCAATACGAATGTGCCCGAAAGCTCCTGGGCAAAGTCGGTCTCGTGGATTGAGATGTTGCTTACCAGAGGAGTGCTCTCGGGAACAGTTACGTGCACAAGGGGGAGAAGGGCCGAGAGCAAGGTCGCTCCCAGCAGATAAAACCGGTTAAAGCGGTAAAATGTGGTTCCGCTGAATGCCGCCTTATAGATGATAAGCAGCACCACCAGGGCAAACGCCCATTCCAATATGTAAAGTACTATACTACCCATAACTTTTCTTATTTAGCGTTTTCGGCCATGCGGATAAGGTCTCTCAGGTCATCAATGCTTACCTCCTGCTGCTGTACAAGGCAGGATATGAAATCCTTGTACGAGCCGTTAAAGAATCGGGACACACTCTCCTTGTTCATCTGTTCAACGTATTTGTCACGACTCACTGCAGGCTCATACAGAAAGAACCGGGCACCCAGTTCCTGATGCTTTATCATACCGCTTACCTCCAGGCGGCGCACAAACGTAGTCAGCGTATTGAAATTGGGCTGAGGCTCGGGCATGCGTTCCAAAAGATCCCTCATGGACAGCGCCCCGTTATCCCAGAGCACGTTCATGATTGCAAGTTCCTTATCGGTCAGTTTTTTCATATCTCAATATTGTTTTGTTTCACTCTTCTGATGCAAATAAATTACATTTTGTAAAAACAACCAAACATTTTGACAATTATTTATACTTTCGTTGTAAAAATAAACATACAGCACAAAAAAAGAGGGCGGATAAAAGTCCGCCCTCTTTCGCAAATGTGCAATTGGGGTCAGGCCCCATTTGCACTATAACAACCAGTTTACCTTCTTGTCGGGATACTTTGCGATGATTTCCTTCACTTTCTTAAGGTTATCCTCTGAATACTGAATAGTCAATGCTTTTCTTTTGCCTTTGAACAGATCCTTTACGGCCGATTCCAATTTCTCCTCAGGTTCCTGGTCTGAGACAACACTACTGGAAAACTTAGTTACCGCATACTGCTCAGACTCCAAATAATTCAGAAGTTCTACACTGATCCAGGTGGGTTCTACGTATTTAGATGCCAAGCGGAAGTTTACAGGTAAGGTGTATTTGGTGCGAACCGGTTTGCCTCTCTGTGTGCCGGGTTTCCATTTAGGCATGACAGATATCAGCCTGAGAGCCTCTGCGTCAAGCAAAGGGTCAACGCTCTTTACAACTTCAGGTTCTGTGAGTGAACCATCCTTGTTGACAATGAATGTTACGAGCACACGGCCTTGAATATCCTTTTCCCTGGCATCGGCCGGATAATTGATATTCTTACGCATGAATTCCAGAAGAGCGTCGGTACCACCGGGGAACTCCGGCACTTCAGCCATTTCAAATAAGACGTCCCCGTCAGAATCTGGAATAATCTCAGGTTTGATTTCGTTCACCCCATCGACAGATGGATCTATATATTTTATATTGAGCAGCCCTTTCTTTCTGAGGATCGATTTTACTTCATCCAGGGTCTCGGTCGGTGAATCGGGCCAAAACACAATAGTAACCTGCTGATTACTCTCCTTGATGAAGTCTGAACCATCCAGAAAATCCTCAATACCGTCTAACTGCAAACGGCGTGGCTCACTGCTGATTATACACTCGTCAATGCCGTTCTCGTGGTGCAATTTCTGCTTCTGTCCGCCAATTATATCACCCTGGATTATTATTCGGAACTCATTGTAATCATACGTACCGGTACTTGCAGCAGGCAGATTGGACAGGCCGCCTTGAACAGCCTCCACCGGTTCTTTGTAGCTTTCCATGACAAGGTTCAGCAGCATTCTGTAGCGGAGTGTTTCTTTCAGGTCAAAGATTGGTCCCATGGGAACATCAGGCTGCATTGAAAGGCGGACTTTTCGGATCTTCATACCGTCTGATATTGCCTGATCTATGTAATCATCAAGCTCCTCTACACGGATTTGTTTCGGGGTGGTCTCACTCCTAAAACGATCCTGGCCGTTCTCATTATCAAACATTACTGTCGATACATACAACCTGACGGGGGAATTTGTGACCCTGATACGCAGATCCTTATTGACTTTGTCGTCCTTGACCACGTAATTGCCGGCGGAAGATTTGACTTCTTTTTTGATGAGTTCGAGTTCGCCTTGAGCACCATATACTTTGGGTTGTGCTTCAGAGATTTTCATCGCATACATGCCACGGGCAAACTGCTGCTGACTGTCGCTGCATTGGTCATAATCCTTTCCGAATCTGCTCACACACAGTTCATCGCGCAG
Organism: Bacteroidaceae bacterium; assembly: GCA_017530735.1. Taxonomy (GTDB): domain Bacteria; phylum Bacteroidota; class Bacteroidia; order Bacteroidales; family Bacteroidaceae; genus Colenecus. Next base: position 9,473 of record JAFXMB010000084.1, read on the forward strand.
TTCATTATATGCTTTTTGCAGCTCATACCTTACATCACTCCAAACGCCAGCCGATGAACTGCGGTCATATTGTAATGATAATACATGTTTTACAGTAGTCTGAACAGTTCCATAACCATCTATGTCATAATCTTCAATAACAGGGAGTCTGCTATCATTATCAGGATTTTGAATGAATTGCTTGGCAAGATCCTTGAGCTCATCAATTGTTATAACCCTTTTAATCAGTCCGTTATTTACATATATCTCATTATTTTTGTTGATTTGTATTGTCATGACATTCCTTTGACGAATAATCATTTCATCGGGTTTTCTATCCTCATCACTTATCACTTCATCATCTCCTATAACCCTTATGAATTGAGGCATCGTTATGGCAGGAGAAGCTTCAGCAGGTTCAGGTAACCTGAAAGTCATTTCAACATTACTTTGCGTGAAACGCAGTTTATCATCCAGATTTACGGCCTTTTCTGTACGCGCAAACAGGACAGATGTCATTCCCAGCAGGGGAATCAGGAGCAAGAGCCACATGAGGCGACTCTTCCGGGTTTTGTTCTTGTTCATCATAATGATTCGCTTTTTAATGTTAAGGTTAAAGGAGCTGGCAAGCGCATAGGCCTCTGCGCCGACAGCTTTTATCAGTAAAAGTCTCTGATAGTCCTGATCGTGGATGCCGTAACGGTTGATCACTTCGTCATCGGCCTCATATTCATGGACTATCTTTATCTCCTGGAGTACCAGCCAGCACACGGGGTTTACTATGGTGCAGGCCAGCAATACAATAAGGTCTATTGAGTGTAAGAGTTTTACGTGCGAGTACTCGTGACGCAGGCTGGCGCGACGGGCGAATCCGTTCTCGGAGTCCGATATCACAATGTAGTTCATCCAGCTGAACGGGCCGTACTGCTCGCTGTGTGTGACCAGCCAGACGGTCCGGCTCAGACGGCGGCGGGGCTTTCCGTGCAGGAACCTGCGGGCTCTTATAATTCCGCGCGTCCATCCTATTATAAGGGTCAGCACATAGATTGAATATGTGCCGATGAGCATGACCGCCCAGAGGCTGGTATTGCGTTCGGGTTCAGGCGATGGTGTTGCCAGGTCGGGGGCATCGGCCCACATGGTCTGCGGCTCGGCGGTAAACGTGAATGTCCCTGACAGCTCCCGGGCAAACTCTGTCTCTTCGATCGAGAGGCCTGCTGCCACGGGGGTGCTGTCAGAAATAGTCACGTGCACAAGGGGGAGAAGGGCCGAGAGCAACGTGGCTCCCAGCAGGTAAAACCGGTTGAATCGGTGCAGAGTGGTTCCGCTGAAGGCTGCCTTGTAGATGGCCAGCAGCACCAGCAGGGCAAACGCCCACTCTATTATATAAAGGACTATGCTACCCATATTATTTCTTCTTTTCTACCATTTTAATAAGCTCCTTGAGATCTTCTACGCTAACCTCCTGCTGTTCAACCAGACAGGAGATGAACTCCATGTAGGATCCGCCGAAAAACTTATTGACGCTCTCCTTGTTGACCATCTCGGCGTATTTCTCGCGGCTCACGGCCGGCTCGTACAGGAAGAATCTGGCTCCCAGTTCCTTATGTGTAATCATGCCGCTGCTCTCCAGACGGCGCACAAAAGTTGCCACCGTATTGAAGTGCGGCTGAGGCTCGGGCAGGCGCTCCAGGATGTCACGCATGGACATGGGTTTTCCGTCCCAGAGCACGTTCATGATTGCAATTTCCTTATCTGTCAGTTTTTTCATATAGCTGGTTTTATAAAATTTCAAACTAATCTCTGCTGCAAATAAACTACATTTTGTAATAACCTCCAAACATTTTGCAGTTTTTTTTTAAAATGATACCATTGGGGTCAGGCCCCTTTGGTATCATTTTGCTATCTTTGCAGAAAAAGCGGAGATATGGCTAAGATAAACAGTATAGGTGTGTTGACATCGGGCGGTGATGCCCCTGGTATGAACGCTGCAATACGTGCGGTAACCCGCTCGGCAATATTTGCAGGCTGGAAGGTTTACGGTATCTATCGCGGCTGGGAGGGCCTGATTGACGGCGAGGTCAAGGAGTTCACGACCGAGAGCGTATCGGGCATAATCTTTGAGGGCGGCACAATCCTGCGGACCTCACGCAGCGAGAGATTCCTTACGGTTGAGGGCCGCGCTCAGGCGTACCAGACCATAAAGAAGCACAAAATTGACGCCCTTATAGTAATAGGTGGTAACGGATCGCTGTCCGGCGCACAGGAGTTGTCGGCCGAATACGACATCCCGGTCATCGGCCTTCCAGGAACAATTGACAATGACCTGTACGGGACCGATAACACCATCGGTTATGACACGGCGCTCAACACCATTGTGGAGTGCGTGGACAAGATTCACGATACCGCAAACTCACACAACCGCATATTCTTTATAGAGGTGATGGGCCGCGATGCCGGTTTCCTGGCCATGAACAGCGCCATCGCCGCCGGTGCCGAGGCCGCCATCATCCCCGAGAAGTTTACCGATATCGACCAGCTGGCTGCATACATTGAGCGCGGCATCCGCAAGTCCAAACGCAGTTCGATCGTTATCGTATCGGAGGCCGATGGAGGCGCCATGCACTACGCCGAGCGTATGCACAACGAGTATCCGCAGTTTGATGTGCGCGTATCGATACTGGGTTACGTGCAGCGCGGCGGACGTCCCAGCGCACTGGACCGCATCCTGGCCAGCCGCATGGGTGTGGCCGCAATCCAGGCCCTGAAAGAGGGTCAGCGTAATGTGATGATCGGCATTGACAACGATGAGATGGTCAACATCCCCATCGCCCAGGCCGTCAAGAAGGACAAGCCCATCGGCGAAGAACTCATCAATGTGCTTGCAGTACTCTCAACCTAATTATATATGAAGAGAATCCTTTGTTTTGCCATTGCCTTTTTATCGGCCACAATTTCGTTTGCACAGACCGGCCTTGAGATAGTAAACCGGATGAATGAGAGAATCAGCTCGCTCAAGGACAAAGGTCTGAGTGTGAACGTTGATATAAAAGTGCCTGTTGTAGGTCTTGTCACCACCCGGACATGGGTTTTAGGCGACAAGAGGCGCCTCGATGTAAACATGAAGGGGCACGACATCATAACCTTCAATGACGGCAAGACCAACTGGGTCTATATGTCCGAATCAAACTCGCTCATCATTACCAACGACACCATCGCGGCAAAGTTCGCCCAGGGCCAAAACAGCAAGGGCAGTATGGACGTGGATATGTTCGGAGACATCGCTGGCGGCTATGACGTCACAATCAAAAGCGAGAACCTGGTAAAGTGGGAACTGCTCTGCAAGAAAAAGAAGAGCAACGATGATGACGATTCGCCCAAAAAGATAACCCTCGAAGTCCGCAAAGACAGTTATGACCCCATCAGCATGTCCACCAAGATGATGGGAATAACCATGACCATGAGCAATTTCAAGTTCAGCGTCACTGAAAAGGACGTCACTTTCAACGAGGCCGATTTTCCCGGCGTCAACATCACCGATCAGCGAAAATAGTACCATTGGGAACGGTTCCGTTTGGTACCATCCCCAATGGTATCATCAGAGCTCGTCTTGGGCGTAGAGGTAGTCCAGGAGGGGTGACGGGTAGTCGCAGTAGTCACTGGGACTGAAGAATCGGGCCAACTCCGCCTGGGCGGTTTCAAGTGAGTCCGATGCGTGGATGATGTTCTCCTGATGACTTACGCAAAGGTCACCGCGAACGGTGCCGGGCAGTGCCTTTCGACCATTGGTGGCACCCGCCATCTCGCGCACTACGCTTACTGCATCGATGCCCTCCCAGCAGCACAGAACCACGGGAGCAGCCATCATGGACTTCTCTATTATAGGATAAAAAGGTTTCTCCACCATATGCGCATAATGACGGCGCAGGATATCGGCATCAAGTTGCTGCATCTTCATGGCCACAAGCTTTAGGCCGCGTTTTTCAAACCGTGATATTACCTCACCAATAAGCCCGCGCTGCACAGTGCAGGGCTTAAGTATTACAAGTGTTCTTTCCATACCGCAAAATTACTAAAAGTGACGCAAAGGGGTCGTTTCGTTTTGCGTCATTTTCCGCAAAATTGCTACATTTGTGAGATTAATAAAACCTTGCAATTATGAAGACTTTGGGCAATTTCCTTTGGGTTATTCTGGGCGGCTTTGTAACCGCATTAGTTTATTACATAATAGGATTCCTCTATTGTATAACCATAATAGGCATCCCGTTCGGAGTTCAGATAATAAAAATAGGAACATTCTGCCTGTGGCCGTTTGGTCGTGAGATGGCCGATAAGCCCGGCCAGCCAGGATGCCTGAGCACCGGATTCAACGTCCTGTGGATCCTGACCGGCTGGTGGGAGATTGCAGCCTTCCATCTTGTTCTGGCACTCCTGTTCACCATCACCATCATCGGTTTCCCGTTCGGCCAGATGCACTTCAAGATTGCCCTCGGGTCAATCTTCCCCTTCGGCAAAGAGATCCGCAGCATAAAGTGACGCAAAGGGGTCGTTTCTTTTAGTCGCTTCGCTTGGTAAAAGCGTCCCTTCGGGCCGAGCGCGTTTTGCGTCACTGTCCAAAAATTAGACACTTTTGGGCAAAAAAGCACGTTTTTGCATTTTTTTCTTGGAGCGTGGTGCGCGGTGATGCTATTTTTATGGAAAACATATAGCCCTATGTTCAGACATTACATAACCATTGCCCTGCGTAACATCAGGAGGTTTGCGCTCCAGAATGCAGTCAGCATACTTGGCCTGACTGCCGGTTTTGTTTGCCTTACCCTCTCAACTGTATGGATTCATTTTGAAGAATCATTCGACACTTTCCATAAGGATGCCGACAGGCTGTATTATATGAATCTGATCAGTAAGGTCGACAATTCTGAACCAGCTGTTTATGGCGGATTCCTTGGTTACGTGGATTTTTATGATTTTGAAAAAGCGGTAGAGTTTTCTGAGATAGAGTCCTGGTGTAAATATTTAATAAATGAGCATGAAGGCGTAAGGACCTTAAAGGGTGACACTGCGTTCTTTAAGATGTTTGAATTCAGGCGGGTTTCAGGCGATGAACGATATATGACCGATAGCAGCTATATTGCTGTAACTCTTGTTTACGCTGTTGAAGAATACGCAAGTCAGAAACTCGGTATTCAATCTTGCCAGGACGCTTACTGACAGGCTCAACAAGACCTTTCTCTCGCCAACGACGTATATTTCCCTGACCAAACATCTTAACCATACATCCG